>JAGQPV010000444.1 GCA_020426545.1 Planctomycetaceae bacterium | reverse complement strand
CCGGCCACACCGACCGATGTGCCGGCTCTGCATCAGCTTGAGGAAAAGAATCGCCAGCTGCTGGCTGAGAACGCCGCCCTGCGAAAGCAGCTGGAAATGGCCCGCCGGGAATCGGCCCTGCCGGTGGAGCTGTCGCTGACGGAACCGCTGCTGATGCCGGAAATGACCGAAGCCCGGTTGCTGGGTCAGCAGGCGGCGGGTCTCTGGCGGGAGGGCGGACTGCTCGATCAGGGGCAGAATGCCGGCATCCGGGAATCGTCGCTGGTGCTGGCCGGCGAGGCGCCGCTGGTCGATCTGGGGGCCTCCAGTGGATTGAAAACCGGCCAGTCGGTTTCCGCCGGACGGACGATTCTCGGTCGGATCGATCAGACGGGACGCTGGACGAGCAGCCTGCTGCCGGTGACCGATCCCCGTTACCGCGGGCTGGCTCAGCTGGTGCGTCGCACGCCTTCGGGTACGGTGTATGGCGGGCAGGGAATTCTGGAAGGTCGGGGTGACGGGCCGTGTACGCTGCGGTTTGTGGATTCCACAGAGCCGGTGACCGTGGGCGATGCGGTGTTCACTGCGGAAACCGAAGACGAGCTGCCCTGGCCGATGTACTACGGACGCGTGATCCGGGCGGAACTGCCTCCCGGTGCCGCCTGGTGGGAAATTGATGTGGAACCAGCCAGTCGCTCACTGCAGCCGGCAGCGGTGCAGGTGCTGACGACGGTTATCCGTCCGACAAGGCAGGCGGCGGGAGCGACCGTACCTTAGAACCGACCGCTGCACGCCAGGGGCCGGCCCTGCGGTGAAGCTGGAAACGAAGAGTACCCGGGACCTGGCTCTGCATGACAGTCATCTGAAGACACGGCCCGGACAGGCCACGAGGGGAAAGCCCGGCTGATGCAATTCTGTTTTCTGCTGCTGGCCTGCTATGCGGGACTGGCCTTCGATACCTGCTGGCCCGATCTGTGGCATCCGCTGCCCGGTCCGCCGAATTCCACGACACTTGTCATCAGCCTGCTGGTTCTCTGCCGGCGTGGCCCGGCCCTGGTGCTGTGGACGGCGGTGCCCGGTCTGCTGCTCGATGCGGCCGGCAATGGAACACCCGGAGTGGGCCTGGCGGCGGCGGCGCTGACGGGAACGCTGCTGGCTCTGGTGCAGACCGGCCAGACCCGGCTGACGGGGTTTTCGGTATTTCTACTCGGCGGGGTTTCCGCCGGGTGCTTCGCCCTGCTGCGCCGCGGGATTGGTCAGCTGGCTGACCAGGCTGGTCCGCTGCCGGCTCCGCCTCAACTGGCGACGGAAATTCTGGTGCAGGCCCTTGCCGCTGCGGTCGTGCTGACCGCCGGACTGATGCTGAGCAGAAGACTGCTGGCGGCCTGGCCGCTGCCCCACCGTTCGCGCCAGCCCCGCCGTCATGTGGTGACAGCAGCCGGTTCGCGGATGTAGGCGGCCCGCGTTCGAGCGCTGCGTCTGGCTGCGGCATGCGGTATCCTGTGGCCTGTCGCCCGTAACATCGCACGGGCAGCGGGACGAAATCGCACAGGAATCCGCGCTTATGTCTGCCATGATTCGGAGAACTCACGTTCCGACGGGAACCGGCCAGTCGGTGAAGATCTGGCGGACGTTCCTGCTGGCGGGCCTGCTGCTGATGTCGATGCAGGCAGCGGTGCTGGCCGGGAAAGGTTCTCCGGCGGAAAAAATTGAGGACGCGTCCCCCCGAATTTTCGACTCGAAAACCGGGCAGGAGCTGACAGTCGCCCGCGCGGCGGAGCAGCTGGCCCGGGCGGATGCCGTGTTTCTGGGCGAGAACCACGACAGTGGTCCGGGGCATCAGCTGCAGCTGGAACTGATTCAGGCCCTGCACCAGCTGCGGCCCGATCTGGTGATTTCGCTGGAGATGTTCGAACGCGATGTGCAGGGTACTTTGCGGGATTACCTCAGCGGGCGGATTGACGAAGAACAGTTTCTGCAGGTCTCGCGGCCGTGGAGCAATTACGCGGACCATTATCGCCCGATTGTGGAGTTCGCCCGGAAACACCGGCTGGATGTGCTGGCCGCGAATATTCCCCGTCGCATCGCCAGTGCCGTGGCGAAGGACGAACAGCCCGACCCGGAAGACAGAGCGTGGCTCCCCCGGGAAACGACTGCTCCCGACGATGCCTACGCGGCCCGCTTTCGGGCCACCATGCAGGGGCATGGCGGTTCGCTCAGCGAGGAAAAGCTGGCCCTGTACTACCAGGCCCAGTGTCTGAAGGACGACTGCATGGCCGAATCCATGGCCGATGCTTTCGCCTCGCGGCCGCGGAACTGGCCGCTGGTGGTTCATCTGTGCGGCCGGTTTCACAGTGATTACGGGTACGGCACGGCGGCGCGGCTGCAGTCGCGGCTGCCGCTGCTGACTTTGGGGGTGGTGTCGATGGAAGCTGTGGAACCGGCGGAGCTGGCCACGGTTGATCCGAAAGCGGAACCACTGACCGAAGCGCGGGCCCGCTGCCATGTGCTGGTTGTCGTGCCGGAGGAGCCTTCCCGGAAAGAGGCGAAACAGCCGGTGGCCGCTCCCCGTCCTCCTGCCACAGAGGCTTCCGCTGGCGGCTGACTTCAGTTTCGAATCCGCGGAGGCTGGCGGTAGCAGGGGCAGTGGTGAGAAACCTGTTGGGAGAACAGGGTTTACGGCACTCTCGGAGACGGGTGGTCTCTGGAATTCCTCTGTCCCTGATCACAGAAAACCGCTAGAACCTGCAGTGATTCGAAACGGAACGGTTCAGGTCCTGCAGGGAAAGCCAGGACCAGTGACCCGGCGGAAAGGATGCCGCAGGATGCAGCTTTGTACGGATGTGGTGATTTTCGGCGGTGGCGTGGCGGGTCTGTGGGCACTCGACCAGCTGACGGAAGCCGGGTATTCCGCGGTTCTGCTGGAATCCCGTGGGCTCGGTGCCGGCCAGTCGATTGCAGCGCAGGGCATCATTCATGGCGGGCTGAAGTATTCCCTGCAGGGCATGCTGACGGCCTCGGCGGCTGAAATCCGTGAGATGCCGCACCTGTGGAAATCGTGCCTGGAGGGACGCCAGCTGCCCGATCTGTCGGCGGTCAAAGTGCGTTCTCCCTTCTGCTACCTGTGGCGGACGGATTCGATGCGATCCCGCCTGGGCATGGTGGGAGCACGGATCGGCCTGCGGGTCGCTCCGCAGTCGGTGTCGCCGGCGGAACTGCCCGATGTGCTCAGGCAGTGTCCGGGTTCTGTCGCCCGGCTGGCTGAACCGGTGATTGACCCCGGCAGCCTGCTGGAGACATTTCGCCAGCGGCACCAGTCCCGGCTGCTGCAGATCAGCCCGGATGTGGCACCGGAGTTCGAACTGAACGGCACGGGCGATGTCCGCAGCATCCGGATTACCTCTCCCGACGAACGGCAGACGTTGAGACTTCTGCCGCAGATGACCGTACTGACCGCCGGTGCCGGCAATGCTGGACTGCGATCGCTGCTGCGGCTGCCGGGGCAGAAGATGCAGACCCGCCCGCTGCACATGGTGCTGGTGCGCGGAGACCTTCCCGAACTGAACGGGCACTGTGTCGACGGAGCCCGCACCCGCGCGACGATTACCGCCGACGTGGACCAGGCCGGTCGCCGCGTGTGGCAGGTGGGCGGACAGCTGGCGGAAGAGGGCGTGCAGCAGACTCCGGAACAGCTGCTGTCGCATGCCATGCAGGAACTGCAGGAGGTGCTGCCCGGCTTCGATCTGTCGGGCACGGAATGGGCGACTTACCGCGTGGACCGGGCCGAACAGGCCACACGTGGAGGTTTGCGGCCCGAATCGCCCGGAGTATTGACGGAGGGGAACGTGCTTTCCTGCTGGCCGGCCAAACTGGCGCTGGCCCCGCAGCTGGCCACGATGATTGTGCAGGCGGTCGGGCAGCATGCGGCTTTCCGTACCACCGCACCGCTGGCCCGCGGCCTGGCCCAGACTCCCGCCACTCCGGAAGGCTGGCCGGTCCCCGATGTGGCGGCTCCCCCGTGGGAACGGAACCAGGACTGGGTTCCATTCAGTTCCCGTCCCGGCGAACGCCGCGCGGCGGCCTGACCGGGCGGCATCGACCGAAGACCGTTCTTCCGCGGAAAAACTTGTCATTCCATACCCGGGACAGAATTCATGCCGGCGATACCTGCAGCGCGATCACTGGGCCGGACCGGGCTGGACGTCTCGCCGATTGGCTTTGGTGCGTTCAAGATCGGCCGGAATACGAAGACCAAGTACCCGCAGGCCTACGACCTGCCAGATGAACGGGCTGTGGCCCGGCTGCTGGATGAGCTGCCGGGGCTGGGAATCAACCTGATCGATACCGCTCCTTCGTACGGCGTGAGCGAGGAACGGCTGGGCCGGCACCTGGCCGGTCGGTGGAATGAGTTCGTGCTGTGCACCAAAACGGGCGAACGGTACGAGAATGGTGAGTCGATGTGGGAGTACTCGCGGGACGCCATTCTGCGGTCCGTGGAGCAGAGCTGCCGCCGACTGCGGACGGACGTGCTCGACATTCTGCTGGTGCATTCCAACGGGACCGACCTGGAGATTCTGCAGCACAGCGATGCGGCGGAGACGTTACTGTCCCTGAAGGAACAGGGCGTGGTACGGGCGATCGGGTTTTCCGGCAAGACCGTCCAGGGAGCGATGCTGGCCCTCGAGTGGGCCGACGTGCTGATGGTGGAATACCATCTGCAGGACACGAGCCATCAGCCCGTGCTGGAGGAGGCCGCCCGACGTGGCGCGGGAGTGCTGATCAAGAAGGGGCTGGCCGCGGGGCATCTGTCGCCCGAGGAAGCCATTCCGTTCGTGCTGGAACAGCCCGGAGTACACAGCCTGGTGCTGGGCGGATTGAACCCGGAGCACATGCGGGCCAACGTGCGGACAGCGGCCACGGTCCGTGCCAGGAAATCAGCCGCCTGAGGCTGATTCCGCGTTGAGGCCCGGGTTGTTCGACCGTGTCGTTGAGCAGTTGCCGGCTGGCCGGTGCCCCGGGCCTGCCCTCGTGTTCTCTCCCTGTGTCATGCCCATAGCCGCGCAGCGGGATGGGCCTGCCGGGTGTATCGAGGCGGAATCAGTTGAAACGAAGAACATGCCCACGCAAGCGTGGGCATGCCACCCGCCGCTGCAATCGGTCGAGGCAGTCGGCGCAGCTCTGTCGGGAATCGACGTCACTGGAAACACTGGTGACGAGCCACCAGTGCCACCCGATG
>JAGQPV010000443.1 GCA_020426545.1 Planctomycetaceae bacterium | reverse complement strand
ATACTCACGATTTATGCCGCCTGATTCATGTCCGGCGGATCGGATTTTCGTCCGGTTCCAGACAGGACAGCCGGCTGCTTTCGGTGTCAGTCTCAGCCTGTGGCTTCCGCCACCTGCTCAGCCTCGCCGAATCAACTGGCAGCCGAATTCAGGCCGCTCACAAACCTGACCGACCATCGAGCAGGGCACTGGTGGATCATGCCGAAGCAGAAAACACACAAGGGAATGAAAAAGCGGTTCAAGCTGACCGCTTCAGGCAAGGCGAAGCACCGCAAAGCATTCCGCGGTCACAAGCTCAGCCATAAGTCGGGCAAGCGTCGCCGTCAGCTGCGCCAGGATGGTGTGGTGACGGGTGCCGGAGCCCGCTCTATTCTTGAAGGTCTCCGTCCCTGCCTGTAGGCGGGTCTGGAGCAATCGGCCTTTCCATCCAGCTGCTGCTGATATGCCATGGACAACGGGGTTTTCTGTCCCTGTCTGTCCCGCACCGCAGGTCGGCGTGCCAGGTGGTTTTCGTTTCGAACTTCAGTTGAAGCGTCCTGATCCATGAGAGTCAGAATCGGTTCGGCCCGACGCCGAAAGAACAAGCGGCTGTTCAAGGAAGCGCGGGGTAACCGCGGCGGCCGCAGCAAGCTGCTGAGAACAGTCAAAGAGACGCTGATCCGTTCCCGTGCCTATGCATACCGGGATCGGCGGACCCTCAAACGCGAGATGCGCGCCCTGTGGATCACGCGCATCAAAGCAGCGTGCCTCGAACGGGGTCTGCGGTATTCTCAGTTCATTCACGGCCTGCACCTGGCCGGTATCGAGCTGAACCGCAAGTCGCTCAGCGAACTGGCCATTCATACTCCGGCAGTCTTTGATGAGATTACCGAAGTCGTCAAGGCCGAGCTGCAGCAGGCCGCTGCCTGACGCGCATTGCTGAACCGCCTGATCCGCCCCGCGGGACAAACCGTCCTGCGGATCCTGTCGGGCAGCTGAACCGGCAGCACGAAACCCTTGTCCGGGTTCGTGCTCTTCCGCCTGATGGTCTCCCGGAACCCCCTCCCGGCGAGGACTTCACCCCGCAACCGGGATGACGGTCTCTGCCGGCCAGGTGCCTTCATCCCGGAGCATCCGGGAGAACAAAACAGGCCCGCTGTACGATCGGGTCTGTGGCACGGGCAGGACATCAGGCACTCAGTGCCTGTTCGGAAACCCAGACCCCATGACCACGCCCTGTGCCTCGATTTCGGGCCGCGCACGTGTGGTTGGGGTGACGCGAGGTTTCCGGACAGCCTCCTAACGGGAAACGGAAACTCTGGCGATGGATCCTGTTGCGGCGCTCGGGGAATATCAGCGCGAGGCCCTGGCAGCGATTGAAGCTGCCGATTCTCCAGAGTCCATTGAAGCGGTCCGTATCGAGTTTCTCGGTAAGAAGAAGGGCCGGCTTCGCGAGCTGCAGGCCGTTCTGGGACAGGTTTCGCCCGAAGAACGGCCCGTCATCGGCAAGCAGTTCAACTCGGTCCGGAATGCGGTTCAGACAGCCCTGGAATCCCGCCAGAAACAGCTGTCCCGTCCGAAGCAGGCAGCCGACGCTCTGGATGTCACGCTGCCGGGCAGCCCTCCCCAGCTGGGCACCCGTCATCCCGTCACGCAGACTCTGGAAGAGTTCCGCGACATCATGGGCCGGTTCGGCTTTCTGGTGGTCGATGGCCCGGAGCTGGAAGACGACCAGCACAACTTCGCCTCGCTGAACATTCCCGAGGAACACCCGGCCCGCGATCCACTGGAGAACTTTTACCTGGCGACCGCGGCCATTGCCGGCCGCGGGCTGGATGAACCGCCGGTGCTGCTCCGCAGCCAGACATCGACCGTGCAGATCCGCGTCATGGAGCACACTCCGCCGCCCGTGCGGATCGTCTCGCTGGGCCGCGTTTACCGGCCGGACACCATCGACGCCACGCACCACTGCATGTTCCACCAGATGGAAGGCCTGATGGTCGGCCCCGATGTGACCATGGCCCAGCTGAAGACCGTCCTGCAGCTGTTCGCCCGGGCCTATCTGGGAGAAGACGTGGCCATTCGCTTTCGGCCCTCCTTCTTCCCGTTCACCGAGCCTTCGGTGGAAGTCGACATGAAATGGGGCGATATCTGGCTGGAGATCGGCGGAGCCGGCATGGTCGACCCGAACGTGTTCCGCGCCGTCGGCTATAACCCGGATGAAGTCTCCGGCTTTGCCTTCGGCCTCGGAATCGAACGTTTCTGCATGCGGCGGCATAACATCCCCGATATCCGCTGGCTGTACGAAAACGACATCCGCTTCCTGCAGCAGTTCTGAACCGCGCCGTGGCCGGCTTCAGCACCGGCCGCTTCGCAGTTCGTTTACTGGCTTTCTCCGTCCCGTTAGAATCCAGACAGGCAGGCAGCTTCCACCAGATCCCGCCGCGTGCCGCACGTACTTTTTGACTGCACCCGTAGCTCAATTGGATAGAGCACCGGTCTTCGGAACCGGGGGTTGGGGGTTCGAATCCCTCCGGGTGTACTTGAAAGCCGCCTTCGGGCGGCTTTTTTATGTGCTGACACTCGCGGACCTTTCCTGCATGCCGAACGGGCAGGGGGGAGTTCACCCACCGATTCCAGGCCCCCGCATGCTGCCGTGAGCCCGGCTGAACCGGGATAGCCCCTCACCGCCCGCCGGCGTGGCTTCACTCAGTCGCTGCCTGCGATTCAAACCGCTGCAGCCTGGTTTCCAGCTCCGCGATCCTCTCCTGCAGTTGCTCGATCACAGGGGCAACCTGCTTTCGAGTAAACCGCCGGTGGATATGCTGCGGACAGTTCAAGTCCCAGGCCGTAATCTCGAACAGAATGGCCCGCTCGACTTTTCCGGAATAGGAGGGATCGCTCAGCCGCTCCAGCAGGGCTGCGTCATCCTCAACCACGCGGGCCGTCCCCCACAGTTTGATGCGACGACTGCGGGCATAGTCCATCAGGAAGACGAACGCCGCGGGATTCTCAGAGAGGTTCCCCACGGTGATGTACTGCCGGTTGCCGCCGAAATCGGCGAATGCCAGCGTCTTCTCGTCCACCACCTGAAGAAAGCCTTCCGGCCCTCCCCGATATTGAATGTACGGCTGCCCCCCGGCAGTCGCCGTCCCCAGATAGAACATGTCGCAATCGGTCAGAAACGCCTTCAGCTCAGGTGTGACCGTCGTCTCCCAGCCACCGCCCCGTTCCATACGGGCATAGCTGCTGCGAGACCCTTTCTCGACCTGAACCGCTTTGACAGCGGGCGTAAAGGCAACGTCACTTGGATACTGATGCATGGCCTGGAGTCCCTGGTTTGACGGGAAATCGGCAGAAGCCGGGGGTTATCTCATGGCTGGAATTCCGGTGTCTTCCGCCGGCCGGGGGCCGGGAGCCAGCCAGTGAAATCTGCGTTCGTGCTCCTGCAGCGGCACATCGTTGATGCTCGCTTCCCTGCGGCACATCAGCCCCGCGTCATCAAACTCCCACAGTTCGTTGCCATAAGCCCGGAACCACTGGCCCGCACTGTCGTGATACTCGTACTGGAAGCGAACGGCGATCCGGTTACCGGTGAAGCTCCACAGCGACTTGGTCAGACGGTAATCGAGCTCCTGCTGCCACTTGTGCGTCAGGAACTGGCGAATCTGGTCCCGCCCCTGCAGAAACTGATCCCGGTTCCTCCATTCGGAGTCCTCAGAATAGGCCAGCGAGACCCGATGCGGATCACGGCTGTTCCACGCATCCTCGGCAGCACGAACTTTGGCGAGAGCGGTGTCCCGTGTGAACGGTGGTCGAAGAGCTGTCATGTCGAAAGCCATTCCTGAAATCAGGGGAGGGAAACACAGACCAGGCGCCCGGACCAGCCCGGGCGCCCGATCACATGGCAGCCAGTCCTCCTGCGGAGCGGGCTGCGGTACTGCAGGCTGCGGAGAATCAGGCTTCCACGGGCGCGGCCTGCGGGACATCGAGCTCCGTCTCGGCCACGTTATTCAGGAAGTTCGTGAAGCACCCCAGCACCACGCTGGCGACGATTTCCACAATCCCGGCATCGTCGAAGCCGGCTTCCCGTACCTCGGCAATCTGCGCATCACTGACCCGGCCCCGTCCCTCCAGGACCGCATCGGCAAACTTCAGCGCAGCCGAGGTCCGGGCATCCGCGGACCTGGCGGTTCGAGCATCCAGAATGTCCTCCGCCGACAGCCCCGCCGCAGGAGCAACGGCACACAGGACCGAGGTGCAATAGTCGCACGAGTTCGATTCGCTGGTGGCGAGCTTCACCTGGTTGTGGAGTTTCTCGCCGATGCCGACACCGCCCATCGCCGTGCTGAACGCAAGATAGCTGTCGAGGACAGCGGGCGAGCTGGCCATCACCCGGGCAGCATTGGGGACCATCCCGAAAGCCTGCTCGACGGTCGCGAGCAGTTCTCTGGTACGGCCTTCGGCGACTTCCGGATTGACGGAACTGAGACGCTGCATGGTTCTTCTCCCTGATTCAGAAAACACATTCACGAAAGGAACCGGACAACATGCCCGGCCCCGAACTACAGACCGGTCTGTCTATTTCAGACCATGAATCAACGTGGCACTCTGACGCCGTTCGGCGACTCTTCCGGCCGGTTTCAGTTCAGCCAGCCGCTCCGCCGTTTCGCCGGTGCTCCACAGATCGCTGGCGAGGAACCGGAAGTTGGTGACTGCTGCTTCGTATCCGTCGTAACCGGGAATCTGAGCGGCCGCCGTGGCATCGCCGACGACCACGACCTCGAAGCCCTGTTCCAGCAGTTCCCGCAGGTGCGACTCAACGCACAGGTTGGCCGACATTCCCGCCAGGATCACCTGTTCGATGCGCCGCTTGCGGAGTTGCAGAACGAGATCATTCGACTGCGGGCCGTAAACCTTGTGGGGGCTACATACGATGGTCTGCCCGTCGTTGATGAAAGGCTTGTATTGCTCCAGCCAGTCGGCCCCGGAACCGGACAGACCGGAAGTGTCAAGCGGCGCCGGCCGGTCGAACATCTTGATGTCGTGCATCAGACGTTCCAGCGCTCCCTCGAACTCCCACTTGTGGTCGTGGGGGAAGTAGTAGTGCGGACTGATGAAGAGGGGAATGTTGAATTCTTTCGCCAGCGAGAACAGCTGGCCAATGTTCTCCACCGTGCCGTTCTCGGTGACATTTTGGCCGACGACGCCCCAGGTGACGCCCTGCGGACTGAGAAAGTCGATTTGCGGATCGG
>JAGQPV010000442.1 GCA_020426545.1 Planctomycetaceae bacterium | reverse complement strand
CACCCCGCATTGTGGTGCCTGCGGCGGAATGCCGGCGAAAAAACGTGCGACTCGCTCATGGTTCCCCGCTGCCACTGCCGGCCAGATGCTGCCGGGTCTGCAATAAATGGTAGAAACCGACCGTCCAACCAGCCACGGTCTGCACCTGGCTGGCAGGTCCCGGGAGGTGAAGCCAGGGAACAGGCAGCCTGCCAGATTCCTTTCCCGCCAACAGCCAGTGCCCGCCGGTCGCTCACCGGTTACATAACTGGCCATGCGAACACAACCCGCAGGCCATCTCGCAGCAGTTCTGCGGACGGGCCGGACGTTTCCCCACCCATCATACCACCGGCAGTGGTCGCGGGTTTCCACAGACCGGGGAACTCCAGGGAGGAAGAGCAACTCTCTCCCGTGCCGGATGCCGGAGTAAGGCAGCGGACGGTTTCGGGGCCACCGGTTTCGAGTCCCGGCTCCAGGACACCACTTTGCAGCGGGCTAGCTCCACATTGCCGGCTGCGGGCCGGTTATTGCGGTTCCGGCTCGGTGAAGAGCTTCTGAAACAGCTCCGCGTAGCGGGCGGTCTGCGGTTCCGCTTCCGGCTCTCCGGCCTGACTCAGCTGGCGGAGCAGGGAGGCATCGATGAACAGAAAAGCGGGCTGAGCCAGCTGAATACTGCCGGCAGCCTGTTCCAGCAGACGACGGTCGGCGGGAGACAGCTGATGCCGGCGGCACAGCTGCTCGAACAGCGATCCCGAACGCACGCCGACATCGGGGCGCGGCAGATTCCGCTGCCTGTCCCACCAGTAGATGACCAGCCACAGGCCCACTGCCCCCAGCACGGCCGACACCAGGAACATTGTCTGACCGGGACTGCCCGACCGTTGAACGTAGGTCCGCACAGCGCTGCCAGCCTCAAGCGTGACAATCAGATTTGCCATGCTGCCGGTACACATCATGAAACGTGGTTTCCTTTGCAGGCCATGCCGAAAAAAACGGTTCAGCGGGAAGGAGGCAGACTGGCCACCGTGCCCTGAGCAGCGTTGCTGCGAATCAATTCCTCAACGGCATCCCGCACGCGGGGGCTGTCGTCGTCCAGCAGCGGCTCCACCAGACGAATACCCTGCCCGTCCGGCAGAGAACCAAGCACCTCCACCGCAATCCGCCGCACCATGCCATCATTGTCTTCCAGCATCCGCATCAGAGCAGGCACAATATACGGAGCCAGCCCCATGGCCTGCGCCGCACTGGCGGCCCGCAGCCTGCGGCTTCGCACCGGGCTTTCCAGCAGCTGTTCCAGCTCTTCGATACATTCCGGATGAATCTTCAGCAGCAGTTCGCCAGCCCCCAGGCTGGCCGCCGGACCAATCCGGTCGAACATCGCAATCATGCGATCCAGCGTGAAGCTCCGCAGTTCGTTCCGGGCCGCCGCCCGCACCGCGGGACTCTCGCTGTCCAGCCGCTCCACCAGCAGCGAAAAACCATCCTTCAGCTGAGGGTTCCGCAGCTGGGAAACCGCCCACACCTGCACCTGCTCGTCCTCAGAGTCCAGTCCGTCGCTGATGATCTTCTCGATAGCACTGCTGTCGAGCTTCGGCATCTGTTCGGCCACTGCCAGGCGGGCATTGGGACTGCCGAATTTCAGCAGCCACTGCTGTATGCGATCACGAACATACGACGGAATCGCCGTCAGCTGCAGCAGACGGGCAACCGACAGATGCAGCGGGCCATGAAGCTGTGCCAGCTGACTGGTATTCATCCACACCAGAGATTCCACCCGTTTCAGGTTCCGCAACTGATTGTACGACAGCTGCTGAGGCAGCCAGTGCAGCAGGTGCGAGAGAAAGACCGGGTCGCTGCGGGTCTGCAGCACATCGATCACCTGGGAATCTGGATGACTTTCCGACAGAAAATCCAGCACCAGCTGAATCACACCGGGGTGCGGACTGTGCTGCATCAGGTCAGCGGCAATCAACCGGCATTCCAGTGCGGGATGCCCCATCACCTGCCGCACGGCGGCATCCCGCGGAGTCCCCAGGATCAGAATGGACTCCACAATTTCCATCGGCTGCGACATTTTTGCATAATCGCGGCAGGCCCGGCCCAGGGCATCCAGTGTGGCAATCCGCTGCGCTTCCAGCTCCCGCGGAGGACGGGTGCCGGGAGGACCGCAGTCCCGCAGGCTGTCGAACAGCCGGCCAGTCTGCTGCTGCAGCGTCTCGGCTGCCTCGTCGAGGCAGGGATGATTCGGGCGTTCCAGCACTTCGATCAGCAGAGGAATCAGTTCCGCCGCACCCAGCAGCCGCACCAGCTCAAAACCCGTCTGCTGCAGCTCGCGTCCACCAAACAGCAGGCACTGCCGCATGCCCGGTTCCAGCAGTCCGGGAGCCCGCTGAACCACCGCCAGGGCATCAATACTGGCATCGGCCAGCCAGCGGATCAGCTCCACCTGGCCCCGTGTGTTCCTGCGGCGCAGCAGCCCCTCAGCCGCCCGCAGCTGGATGGCACGGTCACTGCTGCTCAGCCCGGCAATCAGCAGTTCCACGGCCTCCGGGTCGGAAGTCGTCTGCAGCAGGTCGAACGTGATGTCGAGTGGATGGCCGGTCATCGTAAGCCTTGTGAGGAATAGTGCTCCCGCAGCGTCAATTGTCGGGCCCTGTCTTCACACCTCACCAGTGTGCACAGCAGCCACCCTGCAATCTGCCTGAACCGTGTTTCTGTCTGACCTGAATCGGCCGGAGTCGGGCTGTCGGCAGCAGGCTGCTCGCAGCGGGCCATCGACACCAGCTGCCCGAACCTGACTTCTGCCCGTCCCGCCTTCCCGACCGAGCTGGCTGCATTCTGAACGCAGCGAACGCGCCACCTCATCGCCCGTTTGTATCGCCCGTCTGTCCCGTCCGCAGTACCGGGGAGCCAATACCTCACCGCACCAGACGGCCATCGGTGTTCACGTGCAACTCTAGCACCATGCAGCACAGGGATTCGATTCTGTTTTCTGCCGAGGGAATGTCCCAATGCAGATCCCACCGGATTTGCGGTCTGAGCCGGTTGATCCGAATGCAGGGCACATCGGAACCTGCCCGGAAAGCTCCGGTTTCCATCGCCAGCCGGCCGAGGGTTCCCTGCCTGTCACCGTCCTCCAGCGACAGCGCCGACCCCCGGCAGAATGCCTCAACTGCCTGCAGACGAAGAACTTCCACGATCCAGGTGGGCGACGCCCCCCCGTTCCAGCCATTCCGCCGGTCCGCCCTCTCATTCCCGGACGAAAAGCCCCCTGAATTCACCCGACATCGCGAATCTATACCCCTGTTTCTATCGACACCATGCACCGAAACCGGGATAATTCACACTTCCCTTATCCGAAGTTCTTCGGAGTCTATCGGAAGAATTCTTCCGAATGAGCTGCCTCAATTCATCTCCTTCTGTTGCCCGCCTGCTGGCTACTGCGGTCGCTGCACGGGCCAATCGTCTCTGACCGGGAGCATTCTCATGTTGTCACAACGTCGTTCTCGTGGATTTACCCTCATCGAACTGCTGGTGGTGATTGCCATTATTGCCATTCTGATTGCGCTGCTGCTGCCTGCCGTCCAGCAGGCCCGGGAAGCAGCCCGCCGCACCCAGTGCCGCAACAATCTGAAGCAGCTGGGCCTGGCCCTGCACAATTACCACGACAACTTCATTTCGTTCCCCCTCGGCACGCTGCCGCTGTATCACAACGGCAACTGGCGGTCCCGCATTCTGCCCTATCTGGACCAGGCCCCGCTGTATAATCAGCTGACAGCGGTGCAGCCGTCGATTGCCAGCGGCTACTCCGGCAAGCGGAACGACACGATCAACATTGGGGAATACGGCACCGGCTCCTACAGCGTGCTGGCCGGGCTGACTCTCGCCGCCTACGTCTGCCCGTCGGCCGCGACCGATCCCAACTACAACGCCACCTCGCCCAACTTCAATAATGCCGAACGCGGCCAGACGCACGACTACGTTGGCGTGGCCGGAGCCGGTCCCGATCCCGGTGGCCGGGCCTCAGGCCAGGTCTGCTCCGCCGACATCAGCGGGCGGGGCATCGTCTGCCAGAACGGCCTGCTGGCCCCCAATGTGAACGCCCTGATTCGCGACTGCACCGACGGCACCTCCAACACCATGCTGGTGGCCGAGCAGAGCGGTCTGGTGGGAACTCAGGAACTCAGCTGCAATTACCAGGGCGGCTGGGCCGGCTGGTATCCCAGTGCGCAGCAGCCGAAAGATGTGACGAGTTCCTCACCCTTTGGTAATGGTGTGACCACATTGCGGTACCAGATCAATCTGAACACCGCCAGCCCGCCCAACGGAGCCAACACCACCTACTCGCACAACACCATCATCAACTCGTTCCATGAGGGCGGCACTCATGCCCTGCTGGCCGATGGTGCGGTGAAGTTCCTCAGCGAGAACATGAACCTGACCACCCTGCTGCGGCTGGGTGCAAAGGACGATGGCGAAGTCCTCGGCGAGTTCTGAGACCGGTGGTTTCAGAGCCGCAGTGAATGCAGCAGTTAACGCAACCGTCCCGGTGTGCCGTGTCCGCATGGCATTCCGGGATTTGCGATCCGGACCATCATTGAGCACCTTCTCAGCCCGGTCGACATCGGCATTCGTGCCCACCACATGACCGCCCGGCTGACAGACCAGAAATTCCGACGGAGAATCAGATCGCCATGCACCGTTCCAGCAGCCGGACTCTCATCCGCCACCTACCCGGACAGAGTGTGATGCGTTCCGCCCTGGCCGCCCTCTCGCTGGTCCTGCTCGCCGGCTGTGGAGGCTCTTCCGAAGTGGCAAAGCAACCCGTCACCGGCAGGGTCACATTCGACGGTGAGGCCGTCACCGAGGGCACCGTGAACTTCTTCTCACCGGAAACCGGCGCGGGGGCCAGTGCGCCGCTGGATTCCACGGGCAGCTTCAAGATGGAAGAGGGGATCCCGGCAGGCACCTACAAGGTTTCGATTCAGCCTCCCTCGCAGGAGGTAGCCGCCGGTGCTCCCGAACCCGAAAACCCGAAGGAATACCCCAACATCCCGGAGAAATACCGCAGCGACACGACCTCCGGCCTGACAGCCAACGTCACCGATGGCGAGAACAGCTTCGACTTCCCGCTGGCCCCTGACCAACCCTGAAGCCCCTCTCCTGAGGGAGAGGGGTTGGGGTGAGGGCCCTTCTTCTCTGACCCCTGAATCCCGACCACCGACCACTGCTCCCGTGTGGCACGTCCCGGGGGCA
>JAGQPV010000441.1 GCA_020426545.1 Planctomycetaceae bacterium | reverse complement strand
TTGGAATCCGGCCGTTCGGCCGAACGGGTGCCTTCGTCGGAACGGAATGGCGAACTCAGCCGGGGCAGGCGGCCCAGGAAATCAAACCGTCCGCGGGAAGGCTGCGATGAATCGGCCTGGACAGCGCCGGGCAGGTTTCCGTCCTCGGGTTTCACCGGGAAACTGTGCGGCACAATTGTCAGGTCGTCCAGGTGAACGTCTCCCAGACCGCTGAGCACGATGGACAGCCGCAGATCTCCGCTGGCATGCACCTCCCGCAGCATAGAGAACTGCTGCCAGTCCTGCTGCTCGCGGAAGCGAATCGCCCCCGAGGGACCGGTGAGGCTGTCGAAGATCATCAGGCCATCGGGATTGCCCCGCACCGGGGTGACCACACGAATCCAGCCGCTGATATAGACCAGCTGTCCGGCCCGCACGGGCACGGGCGGCGTGGTGACAGCCACGGGGCTTTTCTCCACCACAGCGGGAGCTTCTTCCTCGGGTGAGGGAGCAGCCACCAGCCGCAGGCCATACCGGCTGTCGCGGCCCGCACCGGGATACAGCTCGGCGACGGTGTCGATGCCCTCAACCTCGCTCTGCATGTGTTTCCAGCCTTCGACCACCAGGGTATCGAAGTCTTCAAAGCCGCCGGAACGCAGCATGTTCTGCTGATTGCGGAAGGAACTGCGTCCCAGACGGGCGATCATTTTCCAGTGCTCGGGCAGTGTCTGGAAACAGAGAGTGTGCGGGCTGGAAACCGGGGAATTCTGATGGCGGATGGCGTCCTCCCAGTGAGCCCGCTGCAGAATGCGAATCAGCTGCATGGCGCCGTCGGCCAGTTCGCGGGCTCCGCCGTAGTCCTGCCGGCCCAGCGCCACATCGGCCTGGTCAATCATCTGGCGGGTGCGGTACAGAATCTGCGGGGCATCCGGCTGGCTGACGGACAGCCGGCGGAGTTCCGCATCGACCGCTTCCACCCGGGCCAGTTTGCGGCGGGTCAGCTCGATCGACATCCGGGCGCTTTCCGGTGCCATGGCGGCAATGCGGGCCCGCAGCTGGGTGACCACCTTGCGGTTGGCCGTCAGCAGAATCATCGCTGTCTGGTCGAACCGCGGCAGCGTCAGTTTCACGCCACCTGTGGCCGGTTCCCGAGGGAGACTGCGAATGCCGGTCGTGCTGACTTCCCAGGCTGAGGCCGTCTGATCGACTCCCGGCACAATAATCGTGGCATCGTGAGCGGCCATCTGTCCGGGGACGTACTGTGCCCCTTCCTCGTACCAGACGGGCAGCAGCAGCAGGCCATCGTCGCTGCGAATGACGGTTGCCTCCAGCTCCTGCGGGCGGCGGGCGGCTTTGGCCAGCTGGTTCTGCCGTTCCCGCAGCAGGGCCGCCCGTTCGGCCTGCTCGTTCGGTGCATTGCGGAAATCGAGCTGACGGCGGCTGATCAGCGGAGCCCCTTCGGGCTGCACCTTGCAGGACACCTGATCGATCACCGTGCCGGTGGCCAGCCAGGAATCAATCAGCTGCAGTTCCAGGTTGAGCTGGCTGATGATCAGCCGGCGTTCATCGGCACCGGGGGCGTCGCTGTCGAGCGGCGTGGTTTTCCAGAAACCCACGCCACGGCAGCCGGCCGCCAGCGCCGAATACAGCTGCAGGCGAATCTGTTCGGGTTCCACCACCACGGGCGTCTGATGGGCCAGCTGACGTTCTCCGGCTGTGGCCGAGGCAGGTTCCGTCTGTAGCCACGTCCAGGTGAACGTGCCGGGACGGGCCAGCCGGCGACGTTCCAGCAGCCAGTTGCGGTAATCCCGGAAGGAAAACGTGGTATGCAGCATGTGCCGGGAAATTCCCAGCATGTCCATCTGTTTGGAATACACCCGCTCCATGCCGCTGACGTCGGCCATCAGCGGACGCTGGTATTTGTCGGCTGAGCGAATCTGCTGGTTCCAGGCCACCAGCTCGTACCGGGCGGACGCCGGGATCCGGGTGCCTTCGTACCAGAACAGAATGGAACTGGTGTCTTCCCGCAGCGGCATCAGCCCCGCGGAGGCTGCCTGCAGGATGCGGCCATCGAACTGTCGGGCACGGGGCGGTGTGGCAATGGCCCACAGCCCCTGCTGCCGCAACTGTCCGAGGAGGTCGCTGTCCTCGTAGCTGGGAACCCAGACCAGATTGACCCCGCTGCTTTTCAGCGTATTCAGGTCTTCCTCATGCCAGGCGGCCAGCCGGGGAAACCACGGACGCCCTTCGACCAGCAGCTGGTCCAGCCGGAACTCCACCGGCGGGCCCTGATCTTCCCTGCCGGTGCTGCCGGCTACGGTCACTTCGGTACCCGGCCGAATCACCGGAGAGAAGGTCAGCTCGTCGATGAAGACTTCGACGGCTCCTGTTTCATAGCTGCCCGCGAGAATCACGCGGTCCACATAGGCTCCACGGGAATCGAGCTTTGGGTTGTTCAGCTGGTGCCGCAGCCGTCGAATCTGCTGCTGCAGCTGTTTCTCGGTCGTCTGACAGGAAATCTGCTGCCACTTGCCCGCGCGGGAATAGCGTTCCCCGGTGACCCAGGTACTCAGCACTTTGCTGGTTCTGGGGTCCTTCTGGTAGGGAAAAATGACCCGCAGATTGACCGACAGCCCCGAGCGGTTGGACCGCACCCAGACACTGGCTGTCAGCTCATCGACCACCCGCGAGGCGGGCAGGGCATGTTCAATTTCGATCTGAGCTCCCTGCCGGGAAACCACGAACTCCACATTCTCCGAGCGGGTTCCCCGCACGTAAATGTGCTCGTGCCGGCGATGGGACAGCGGGCGGCACTGGCTGGGTTCCAGCCGCAGCTGCCAGCTGGTTTCCGGCGAATCGAATCCCTCGCGGTGTTCTTCCGCGGCGCACGGCAGCGCTCCGGCGACTGTCGCAGCCAGCGCGAACAGCAGACAGCAGAGATGATGACGGGCCTGCAATGGGTGCCGGCTCAAGACGGGTAGCCTCGTTTCCATCCGTGGAATGTGCCCGGGGGGGCGCTCGAGGAGGTGTGGTGTTGTACTGCAAACATCAGGAACGGAAAAGCCGACTTTGACATCGGCCCAGCTGTTCGCCTGCTGCCCGATAGCTGCTTCAGCAGCCGCTGCATGAAACAGACGACCATGTACCGATTCGTGTCGAGCGGCTTTCCCGACAGCCGCTCATCCGGGCCACTCAACCGCCAGTCGCGGCACAGTCACCGAAACCCCCTTGAATCGCCATTCATCCTGAATCGTCAGCCAGAGCCGCCCGTTTTTCGGAAAATCGTCGCAGGGAGCACTCCGAAGGGGAGAAACCTTTGACGGATGTTCAACGGGCTTGACATAAGGCCCAAACGCATACAAACGCACAAGCTGTTTCGTGTCAGGAGCTTATGAAGATTTCTTCAGATCGGCGCTGCATCAGGGCAACACTCTCCGCATTTCTGGAATCTGAAGACACTTTCCAAGTCCATTATTTCTAAGGAGATACATCCAATGCTTGAGAATGGTGTCGAATGGGAACAGAATCTGTATCTGTAACAGCTGACGCGGAGGAACCAGGGGAGCGAGCCACCACTATGACTTCAAATTCACGACTCCCGGTGCAGGTCACCGAGGAACTGCCCCGGGAACTGATCGAGCTGGCCGAGCAGATTGCGAGCCTGCCACCGGAGTACCGTTCCCGGATGGAACCTGCGTGCAGCCGCGTGGTCGATTCCTTCCGCCGCCGACGTCGCATCCTGGAACTGGTGCAGGAAGCGCTCTCTCAACTGCGGCTGGACGTCAAATACCTGATGTTTGACCTGGATGTGACCCGCCAGGAGCGGGACGAACTCCGCGAACAGCAGGACCGATGACGGATCCTGCGGGTTAACCCCGTCAGAACTTCGGCATCACCTGGTCCGGTTCTGCAGATTCTCCTGCCTCACTGCGTCCCTGACGCTTCTCTGCCCGGCGCTCCCCTCTATCATCCTCCGAAGCCGGACAGATCTCCCCGCTCGCCAGATCCAGCACGTTTCTCCCAGTCGCACCATTCGACCGCAACCACCGAGCGATTCCGATCTGGAGTGAATGACCGGACCAGACGCGGGCGAAACCTGCACGGATAACCACAACCGTCTCGATCGGACAGATTCAGCCGGAGACTGATTCTTCTGCGGCAGGCTTTCCCGCGGCAGATTCTCCCGCGCTGATATCCTCTGCCCTGGCACCCTTGGCAGTTCCTGTCAGGGGAACCGCTTCCGCAGGTGTGCACCGACCCAGCCAGTGGGCCAGCAGCGTTCCGGTGAGCATACACCCGAACATGTACAGGACCGGCGGGAGGGCCGCTTCGCTTCTACCGGGCAGCAGTTCCTTCGCGAGCACACTGCCCAGGCCGGCATTCTGCAGGCCGATTTCCAGAACCAGGGCTTTGCGCATGCCGTCTGTCAGCCGCATCCAGCTGCCGGCCAGCCAGCCGGCGGAGTAGCCGACGAGATTGATCAGCAGCAGCGCCGGCCAGAGCCGGCCCGTGGCGGAAGCGATGCTGGCATGATGCGCGTTCACGATGACGGCAATAATCCACAGGATGGAGAAATTGGCCACCAGCGGCCCCAGCCACTGCATCACTTCAGACAGACGGCGAATATTGCGGGCCAGCAGGTGCCCGGCAATCACCGGCCCCGCCACCTGTGTCACCAGTGTGACGAAGGCATCGCGGGCCAGTCGCACCCGATCGATATCGGTTTCGCGGGTCGCCAGGTACAGCACACCGGGCACGACCACGGGGGAAAGCATCGTGGCCGCTGTCGTCAGGCTGACGGAATAACTCACGTTGCCCCGGGCCGTGAGTGTCAGCACGTTGGAGGCCATCGCCCCGGGAACGCAGCCCACCATCAGCACGCCCAGCAGCAGATCGCCTTCCAGACCGAACAGCCGGCCCGTCAGCCACGCCGCGGTCGGCATCACCAGATACTGAGCCGTGGTTCCACCGAGGACGACCGGCCACCGCCGCAGCACATTGCGGACCTCCTCCCGCTCCAGCAGACACCCGATAGCGAACATCGTCACGCCGATCAGGTATTTCAACTGCGGAGCTGTCGCCGCGAACGGATCGTATTCCGCCAGAGGAGACTGCGGCCACAGCCACGCGACGCCACACAGGGCAGTCAGCCACAACGGCAGGAATCTCTGCAGCATGCAGGCACCTTCGTGCCCTCTCCGGGCGATCTGGCGGGGGGGGTTGCGGGGTCATCCCCCGGGACTGTTCCGCAGGAACCAGAAGACAGCCT
>JAGQPV010000440.1 GCA_020426545.1 Planctomycetaceae bacterium | reverse complement strand
GCACTTTCAGCCCGAAGGAATTTCAGCTGGAAACAGTCGTGCCCGATGGACGGGGCTTCAGCTGGCGGGCCGTTCGTCGGAATCTCTGTTGGGCCGCGCCTGGCGGATCAGGAATTCCATGCATTCGGTCAGATTGCGGCTTTCACGATCCATCATGCCGACCACTTCCGGTGTCAGTGAGACCGTCTGGCGGCGGGCCTTGATCAGTTCCAGACCGGTGCGAATGGAATAGATCGCATGACGGCAGCGGACAACCAGCTGCTGGTAGGAGTCCTGCTCGGCTCGTTCTGCTGCAGTGGGGTGTGCGTGAGACATGCGCTGTTCCTTTCCATTGCAGCATCACGGCGGGAGTTCAGAGTGCAGGGCAATTCCTGCCCGGGGAAGCTTTCAAACAGACCATCCGAAGCGGGATCCGGTCTTCCAGTTCAGAGGCAGTTATTGTTCAGAAGCCAGAACTGGGGCGACTCTCACCCGCCACTGCTGGCGGGCGACAAGCCGTCCGCCGCAGCCGGTCCTCATCGGCGGGCGCCACTGCAATACAGCAGCGAGGCCTTGAACCAGCTGCGGCCCGGATGTCTGCCTGAGTCGCTAGACCACGCTGCGGCCGCGCACCAGGCTGACGATGAACAGGATCAGGAAGACGACGAACAGCACTTTGGCCATCCACGCCAGTGATCCGGCGATTCCGCCAAATCCGAGAACTGCTGCGATAATTGCCACGACCAGAAAAAGCAAAGCCCATCTCAACATTTGATCCGCCCCCCCGAAGGTTCTGAGACTCGGTGGCTCCACAGCTGCTGTGGGGCCTGCCTCAAGTTGACTATGCATCTGGCATGCCAAACGGGGAAAAGGCGCAAACTGGTCCGAAATCTGCTGCCCTTGCGGTCTCTGACCGCAGATCATGCCGGCCCGGCGGTCAGCCTGTTCGCACAGGCATCGCCCGGGCTGCACCGGGAGGAGTCAGGCGGTTCCGGTCGAGATCCGGCGGGGACAGACCCTTCCGGAGGGCTTCCCATGATTTTTCGGGCTGATCAGGCCCGTCCGGGCCATCTGACTCAGCTCAGCTGCCCGGCCTGTTCCCGCAGCTTGCCGACCAGCTTGCGGACGAGGGTGTCCATTTTGGTCTGCTCCGCAGCCAGTTCCTCAGCCGTCGCGTCCGAGGAAAGCTGCTCCACGGCGGTCAGCTGGGTGTCGAAGTTCTTCGCCCAGTTGCGGCACCGTTCCAGCAGCACTTTCTTCTCCGGTTCTGGCAGAGGTGCGTGCTCGGCCGTCAGCAGCCGCGAGCAGCCCAGGCGGAATTCGGCGATCCGCCGGGCCAGTCCAGCGACCGACTGCGGTTGCTCGGCGTTCCACTCGGCTGCCGTTTCGGCCAGGCGGTTCAGGTAGGCTCCCGCCGGAAGCGTCGGGTCAATCGCATCGGGGCGGTTCCAGCCCCAGGCAACCGTGTACGGTTTTCCCTCCACGGAGACCTGCATCAGAGGGGACACCTGGCCGGACGGCTGAGCGAATTTGAGCTGGTAGTAGAACTCGTCGTGCACGGCGAAGGGGCTGATTCCCCGCAGCACAGGATGAGTGGCTGAGGCAGGGCTGGCGGTGGTCTCGACGATTTTGTAACGGCGATCAGGTCCACCGTGGCAGCCGCCGAACAGGGCGACAAAGTGCTTTACCGGTTCGGCAGAGCGAGTGCCCATTCCCCAGTGCAGCACGGCCAGCCCGCCTCCCCTCTTTGCCAGCCGCTGAAATGCGGCCAGGCGGGCTGCGTCGCTGCTGACCCACCGTGCTCCTTCGGAAACGAACAGCACCACGCCGTCGGCACTGTCGATCAGTTCGGGGCCATCCTGCCAGCTGCCATCGGCCTGGACCGGGATCAGCTGCAGGGACGGACGCTGGAGCAGCCGAACGAGAATCCGCACGCCGGGCACGTATTCATGAGTCCCCGGCGGGTGGCCATCCGGTCCCTGCGAGATCAGCAGCACACGCTTCGGGCGGGTCGCTGTCTTCGCAGCTGCCCCGGCAGGGGTGGATGCATCAGCCGCCGGCCGGTCGCCAGCGAGGACGGTTTCGGAGAGCGGAGTCAGCCCGCCCAGCAGGAGCCCGACCGCCGGCAGCAATGCGCAAACCATTGCCCGCAAGCCGGTTACCGGGCGGCAAGAAACAGAACTGGACCTGAGGCAGGCCATGCGAATCTCCTGATGTCCGGCGGGCTGAAGTGGCTGTCCGGGGGGAAAGCAGTGCTGCACAGTACCTGCTGCGCCGGTGTATTTTCCAGTTTTTCCGGGATTCGCGGGGAATTCTGCACGGAACGGGCGAGTTTTCAGAACTGTTAACAGAGGAGGCCCGGGGCAACCGATGCCCTGGCCTCCTGGAATTCCGCTCTTTGACGGAATCTCCACTGCAGCCCGGGCGCCAGGCGAGATACCACCACCGGTTGCCCCCTTCGTCTGGAACCGCGATGTGTTCCGGACAGCAAGATATGAGGAACCTGCCATGAGACTGACTCTCCGCACACTGCTGGCCTATCTCGATGATATCCTCGAGCCAGCTCAGACTCGCGAGATCGGTTCCAAAATAGAAGAGAACCCCGTCGCCCAGACGCTGACGCAGCGTATTCGCGAGGTACTGCGACGACGGCGACTGATGGCGCCGGATCTGGACGGTCCCGGAATCGGGATCGACCCCAACCTGGTGGCCGAATATCTGGACAACACGTTGACTCCCGACAGCGTGGCCGATGTGGAACGTGTCTGTCTGGAGTCTGATGTGCAGCTGGCCGAAGTCGCCGCCTGCCATCAGGTGCTGACGCTGGTCCTGGGCGAACCGGTTTCCGTGCTGCCCCGCAGCCGCGAGCGAATGTACGCCCTTGGCCCGGAGCCGGGCGATGTACTGGAAGGCCAGGCGGAACGGCCGCTGCACCCCATGCTGCAGCCCGCTTCCCGAAAGCCGGAACCGTCACCGCAGGCCAGCCCGGTTCCTCATCCCGCGCCGGCGACTCATATCGATGAGAAAGATTCCCGCGAGTTTTCCCGGCGGGCGGCGCAGGCCGCGGTGGCGGTCATCAGTGGAAATCAGGTCGAGCCTGCCGAAGCGGAGCACGCTCCCGCCGCTCCTCCTGCTGTTCCGGCCTCGCGTCGTGGCTTTGCCGACAGTATTCCCGAACACCTGCGGCCGCTGCCTGTCTGGCGGAGGATGCTGCCATGGACCGTCGTGCTGGTTGTGGCGGGAGTCTGGGTGGCGCTGCTGGTCCGGGAACCGGGTCTGGCTCTGTTTGGTCCGGACGACGACCAGCCGGCAGGCAATCAGATTGCCGCGGTCGATCCCGCTGCCGAGGCCGACGGCGTTTTGGCGGATGGATCAGACGACCGGGTGGCCGCCGTGGATCACTCAAACGGAGCAGCCGGAGTGGTTCCGCCGAATGACCGGATAACAGACACCGGCCTGCCCCCCATGCCGCAGGATCCGCCGCCTCCGCCCGATGTACCCGAAGACAGCCTGCCTGCCACACCGCAGACACCCGTGGTGCAGAGCAGCCCGCCGGTTGATCCGAGGCTGCCCGCTGTCCCGCCGGCAGCTGGACTGCCAGGCACAACACCCGCTCCGGGTGCGCCCGCACCTGGTGCGCCCGCTGTCGTGACTGCTCCGCCTGCTGCCGGAACGAATCCTCCCGGCGAGCCGGTAGCTGCGGTGACAACACCTGCTGTTCCGCCGAAAGCGGGTGGGCCCGCCGCAGAGGCAGGTCCGATCAAGCCGGCTCCCCGGATGGAATACCTCTCTAAAGACGGGATTCTGCTGCTGTTCAACCCGATGGAAGAAGAGCAGAGCTGGAACTTTCTCCGCCAGCGGGCCCTGATCCGCAGTGGAGATACTCTCGCCAGCCCGGTTCCGTTTGATGGGCGGCTGCAGGTTTCGCTGGCCCGCACGCCGCTGGCGGAAGTTGTCCTGCGGGGCGGAACACTGGCGCAGATTCTGCCTCCTGCCGGGAAGTCGGCCTTTGGGCTGGATATCCGACAGGGGCGGATTCTGATCAACAGTCAGCAGAGTCTGCCCGCTGCCGGTGATGCGGGATTCGCCGCGGAAGAGGGAATGGCTCCCGCCCTGGCTCTGCAGATACATATCGGTGGCCGCGACTGGCTGCTGACACTGGAGGACCCCGGCACCGTGTGCGGACTGGAAGTCGCCATTGCGCAACCGGCGGGTTACAGAAAGCGGCCGGAATCCACCTGGTTCGGCCGGCTGGTGGTTCGCTCCGGCGGGGCCAGTCTGCGGAGTATGGCCGATGCACAGGCTCCCGCCCGGAAGGTCACGGCGGGCAGCCAGCTGCTGCTGGTGGACCACCTCAACCTGAACAGCGAGGCCAACCTGCTGGAACAGATTACTCCCGTTCCCCAGTGGCTCGACCCGACCCTCGACGACGTGCAGACCGAAGGCAGCCGGAAATATGCCAGCGCCAGATCGCACCTGCAGCGGAAACTCGAAGGCGCCGAAAGGCTGTCGCTCAGCCTGCCGCAGATTGCCCAGGACCGGAATGCGGGGGCTTCGGAACTGGCCGTGCTGTGCCTGGCTCTGACGGAACGCTATCCCGATCTGGTCGACGTACTCGCTCAGTCCGATCACCCGGAATCGCGGCGGGCGGCCGTCGAGGGGATTCGCAACTGGCTGGTTACCGATCCCGACAGTCCGGAGCAGCTGCCCGCAGCATTGAGCACCCGGTTCTTCCCGGAGGTGAGCGCACCGCTGGAACGGCTGTTGTGGAGCATCAGTGAGGCAGACGCCCGCAACCCGGACCTGTCCCGCCAGATTCTCGACATGCTCAGCAACGACAATTCCGTCATTCGGGAACTGGCCTTTCGAGAGATTACCCGCCTGACCGGGGTGACGTATCTGTTTAATCCGCTCACGCCTCCCGCACAGCAGCGGACCTCGCTGCAGAAGTGGGACAAGCACCTGCAGAAGAACGGGGGAGCACTGCTGCCGGCTGACAGGTGACAGGCGGCCGTCAATGCACCGCGGGCGAGTGGAAACAGCGGTCCCCGACAGTGATTCCCGACAGTGGGGTTTCTGTCAGGTGATGTCTGACAGTCAGCGTCTGGGCTGAGCAATCTGAGTGGAAAACCGGGCAGAAACGGACCTGATGATCCTGGCGGTTTCTGTTTCCGGAAAGCAGGGCCGGCTGTGCCGGCCATCTTCGATTGACCAACGCCAATGTGGGCAATCCAGCCGCAGCACAACAACAGCTGCGTCCTGTCCCCGCATGC
>JAGQPV010000439.1 GCA_020426545.1 Planctomycetaceae bacterium | reverse complement strand
GAAATACTGCCGTTCGTTTCTTCGTCGTGAATTTCAATCCACGCTGTCGAGCCGAGGAATCGGCTCACATCCTGGCGGTGCCAGCGGTATTCGCCATCGCCCGGCAGATTGAGCGTCAGGTTGCCGTACAGGGGGCTGCGGATGAACTCGAAGCCATCCACAATCAGATGAATCTGCCCGTTCCGCAGCTGGCGTCCCGGGCTGGGCCGTCCGCCCCGCCGTGCCACACGATACCAGATCACCGGCTGCGTGATTTCGAACGTCTCTGACTTCAGCGATCCCTGCAGTCGTTCCGACACGCGGCCACTGTCGGCCAGTCCGCCCGGCAGCACGGTCCCCGTTCCGGCCACCAGTTCCCCGCCATGAGTCGGACGTTCTCCAAACGCCTGACCGGTGACGAACCAGTTCTGGTAGGTCGCCTGCCCGAAGCTCTCAAACACCAGCTCTCCGGGCCGCTCGGCCGTGGCAGCCGCCTCCTGCTGGCGAATGCGGTCTGCCAGCTTCTTTCCTGCCACCTCCTGCGAGCTGCCCGCAGCCAGTCGTCCCAGAGACAGCCACTGCTCCAGCAGATGGCCCGTACCGGCTTTCGCAAGAGGATCGAGAACCTTGCCGTTCGGAGCCACTTCACTCTGCACCCAGCTGCGCAGCTTCTGGAGGGCGTCCTCAGGGAGCTTGACCAGTGGCGGCCGCCGGGCTGCAGCAGCGTCCTGCGATTCATCCCGTTGAAGCACTACGGAATCCAGGCCGGCCATCAGCCGGGGGACCGCTTTGGGGTTGGTGCCAGTGATCTCCAGCTGCAGCCGGTGCGTACCCGCCTCCAGTGCGAACGGGCCAGCCGTCAGCGGTGTGGCTGGTTGCACCTTCGGGCTGTACAGGTCGACCGATTCCGCGATGGTCTTCCCGTCCAGCTGAATCCGCACCTGCCCGTAATCGGGGGCACTGGTCAGCTGCAGTTTCAGGCTGTACCGGCCGGCCTGCTGTACGGGAACAGCCAGAACCAGCCGGCTGCCGACTTTCCCGTCCGTCCACCACAAGTGGGCGTCACCACTCCACGATCCACCGGCAAACGGTTTGAGAGCCTGCCTGCGTGCTGTTCCACCAGTCACTTCCAGGATCTTCAGCGCTTCTCCCTCCAGGCTGTTCCCTGAGGAGAGTTCGCTGGCAGCCTCCGCGGCCAGCCCGTAGCTGGCCAGCAGCAGGCGGGTCAGAGATGGCTTCCCGCTCAGCAGCACTTCTTCCTGCCGGCCTGCGGTCAGTCGGCTGATGCGGTGACGCAGTTCGGTCAGCTGCGCGACCTGCTGCTCCACAGCCCGGTCATCCTGCAGCAGGGCTTCGCGGTAACGCGAACTCTGCAGGTACCCGGCCAGAGCGTAGTAATCCCGTGTAGTGATCGGGTCGAACTTGTGATCGTGACAGCGGGCGCAGGCGACCGTCAGCCCGAGGAAGGTTTTCGTGATCACATCAATCTGATTGTCGAACCGGTCACACTCTTCCGCCCGCAGATCAACCGGCGAATGCTTCCCCGGACCAAGCCAGTAGAAGGCTGTGCCGATCAGCGATTCATTGAATTTCTGTTGTGGATTGCGACGCGGCTCCGGCAGCAGATCACCCGCCAGGTGCTCCATCACAAACTGGTTGTAGGGCAGGTCCTGGTTCAGGGCCCGCACCACGTAGTCCCGGTATTGCCAGGCGTAATCCAGTTCGTAATCGAACTCGTGCCCGGCCGTTTCGGCATACCGCACGAGGTCCAGCCAGTGCCGCGCCCACCGTTCGCCATACTGCGGAGAGTCCAGCAGCCGGTCGATGGTCCGTTCCCAGGCACCCGGTCGGGTGTCAGCCAGAAACGCTTCCATTTCCTGCTGGCTCGGCGGCAGTCCTGTCAGGTCAAAGGACGCTCTGCGCAGCAGCGTCAGCCTGTCCGCCCGTTCCGCCGGAGTCAGTCCCGCCTGCTCCAGCCGGGAAAGAATAAACCGGTCGATCTCGTTGGAGCCCCAGTCCTGCCGGGAGACCACGGGCAGGTCCGGACGTTTGACCGGCAGGAACGACCAGTGCTTTGCCCGCTCCTCCAGATTGAATTCTCCCGGACCCGCTCCACCGTCTGCCGGTACGCTTTCACTCGCGCCAGGCCACGGGGCGCCCATTCGCACCCAGGCAGCCAGAGCATCAATTTTGTCCTGAGGCAGTTTGCCTGTCGGCGGCATCTGATAGCCGTCGTCGCCGTACCTCACGGCCGCGATCAGCTCACTTTCATCCGGCTTGCCGGGAACGATCGCCGGACCGGTGTCCCCCCCTTTCAGCAGCAGAGCCCGCGAATCCAGCCGCAGCCCGCCCTTCTGCTCTTTCGCGCCATGGCATTTCGTGCAGTTTTCCACCAGCAGCGGCCGGATCTTCTTCTCGAAGAATTCCAGCTGCTCCGGGGTCGGCTGCTGCGTTGTCCCGGCTTTCGTTTCCCCTTCTTCAGCTCCGGCCACTGTCTCTTCCGCAAGGCAGCGGGTGGACGGCAAGGCCAGAGACATCAGAGCCGCAAGGCACAGGGCTGCGGAGAGCACCAGACGGCAGCCCGGCGTGGAGGACTGCCCGGGGCGGGCACATTTCTGACGTTGGAAACAGCCGAAGAGCGGGAGGCAGAACACCAGGTGATTCCCCCGTGGAGACTGGCCACACAGTTTTGCGGGCGGGAAAACAGAGTGCCTGTCAGGAGAATCGTGTGGCCGCGCGGCCGGTTGCAGCTCGCAGCCGCTGCCGCCAGGCAGGGACGGCAGAACCCGCAGCGGCGGACGTTCTCGAAAGACAGACCGATCCCGTTATCCTAACGGATCAGCCAGCCATCCGTCACCCGGTGCCACCGTTCAGAGAAGTCTCAGACAACCGGCGAATCTCATTGCCTGTGCCGAATTCCCTATCCCCATACCACGGCTGGTGCCTGTAGTTCAGCACTGCCACATGCGGGTGGGGTGACAAGAGCCTCCCGACCAGTCTCTCAGAACAGCCCCTCAATCGGGTTGCCCCGGTAAACCTGGTGCGGGCGACCGTCCACGTCGACCCACTGGGCCTCGCGAGGAATACCCAGCGTGCTGTAGACCGTGGCTGCCAGGTTCTCCGGCCGCTGCAGGTCATCAATCGGGTACGCGGCAATCTGATCGCTGGCTCCCACCACGCGGCCGGGCACTACTCCGCCCCCGGCAAACAGGGCCGAGTTCAGCGGCCCCCAGTGATCGCGACCGGAATCCTTGTTAATTCGCGGCGTCCGGCCAAACTCCCCTGTCATGATGACAAGGGTATCGTCCAGCATGCCCGATTCGTCCAGATCGCTGATCAGTGCCGACATCGATCGATCCAGGTGCGGGAGCAGGTTCCGCCGCAGGTTGACGAAATTCCGACGATGCGTGTCCCACGAGGAATTCTTACCCAGGTTCACCTGCACATACCGCACGCCCGATTCCACCAGCCGCCGTGCCATCAGCAGCGACAGCCCGAATTTGTTCTTCCCGTAGCGGGCCACCGTAGCGGCGTCGGCATGTTCCACATCAAACGCACTGCTGGTGCGAGGGTCGGTCAGCAGGTTCAGGGCCTGCTGGCGGCTGCGGCCCAGCTGCGCTGCTGCATTGTAGCTGGCCAGTTCCGGATGCTGGCGTTCCACCCGGCCCAGCAGACTCAACCGTTCCTCCAGCCGTCGCAGTCCGCCCCTGGGCAGCTTCAGGTCGGGGGTGTTGAAGATGGAACTCGAAGCATGTTCGAAGGTGTCTTCGTCAAACCGGAAGCAGTCCGGGCAGGCGCCATTACCCAGCGGGCAGTTCGCGGCAATGTCGATATGCCACGCCTCATGGCCTGAACCCAGGCGGCCCGCATACTGCCCGGGCCGCGTCTTGTTGGCTTCATTGATGCTTGGCTGCGGCAGAATCGCTGCCGGCGGCAGGGTGCTGTCTTCCCGCAGCGAGGCGGTAATCATTGACCCCATCGAGGGCCAGTCATTGGGGGTCGGCCCCTGGGCACTGAAACCCGGCGGCAGGTCCACCCGCCCCGTCAGCAGCATGTGGCAGGCCGGGCCGTGACCGTTACTCTCGGTGCTCAGGGAACGCAGAACGGACCAGCGGTTGCTCAGTCCGGCCAGTCGGGGCAGATGTTCGCAGACATGCAACCCCGGCACTGCGGTCGCGATCGGCTGGAACTCGCCGCGGATTTCCGCCGGGGCCAGCGGTTTCATGTCGAACGTGTCCTGGTGGGACAACCCGCCCGTCAGCCACACGAAAATGACCGACTTGGGTGAGCCTGACTTCGGCGACGTGGCCCCGCTGGCCGCCCTCGCCGAATCCGCCTGGAACGCACCAGAGCCTGCCAGCAGCCCGGCGGAAGTCGCCTGCACCATCCGCCGGCGGGACAGATTTCCCGTGACCTGGCTGGCGGATTCGGAATGCAGCTGGCCGTCCTGGTTCGACATGCGGGACATACATCAACTCCAGGTGCGGGCGAAAAGACTGAGGAAAAGTCAGAGAAGAAGGCCGTTCAGCAGGGCACAGCCGTGAAGCAGGAATAATAGTCCGCAATGCGACGTATGTGAAGCCATTGATGTAATCGGCTCGCCTCCAGCCCAAACGACAGCTGCGGCAGACAATCCGAACGGCTCAGGCGGCAAACTTTCGCCTCTTCCTTACCCGCCCTTCCTGTCACACTTCCCCTGAGTCCGCGAAAACACTTTCTGTCCTGCCGCGGCGGGTAGAGAATCACCGTAAACCCGGGTCCACACAGTTACCTGCGACATCCTGCTGAATAGGGGGAATTGTCCAGGATGGTGTTCAACGACAGGATCGGGGCCTGACACCGGCTGGCCCCGCTGGACCATGTTCCCGGATACAAACAGGGGGCTCAGCCAGCGGCGAATCCCCGCTGTTGGAGGCATCTGGCACCAGGTTTTTTCCCTCAGCTGCATGTTTCTTCTGCGGGCTGGTCACTGGCCCGGCAAAGTGCCATATCGTGTGGTGGACAGGCTTCTGTGATCAGGATATGGTATGCCTTGCCGATTGGCGACGGGCCACTGCGGGGCATCGCACTCGCGGTGTACGGTACGAAATGTCAGTGCCTCCGGCGGCTGAAGCCGGGAATGCCAGATCGCAGTGGCGAACCGGTTGATTTTGTCCTCTGTCCCGGCGATACTCCCGTCGCAATCGGAGTTTCCTGAAACCGGCGGCGGACGGAGCCAGAAAATTCGCCAGGTTGACTTGAACTGAATCCGGAAACTTCTTATTCATTCAGACCTTCCGGG
>JAGQPV010000043.1 GCA_020426545.1 Planctomycetaceae bacterium | reverse complement strand
TGGGGCGGCGAGGTGAGGTGGCGGGGTGATGTGGCTGTCCCGCCTCGCCTTCTGGCTGCTGGAAAAGGCGAGGGCAGCTGCCGTAGAGTGCACGAAGCCGGGAGTTCCGGACAGGGATTTTCGGAAGAAGTAGTATTCGGACGAACAACCTCTTGCGAACGATGGTGAATTTGATCATCATGAACTGAACATTTCCACTCGTTTTGTACACGGTATCAGATGTGTTATTGCATCATGGATAAGGGGATATCATGAACCCGCCCCCCGATCCGCCGAATGAACACACTGTGCTCGAAGCAGAGCCTCCCGTTCCGGTGCGGCAGATCGGCCAGTACGATCTGTTTGAGCAGATCGGCAGGGGCGGGATGGGAGTGGTCTGGAAGGGCCGGCACCGGCACCTGGGGCAGACGGTGGCCGTCAAGCTGCTGCTGCCGGGATCCTGGACAGATGATCGGGCCATCAGCCGGTTTTACCGGGAAATGCGGGCTGGCGGGCGTGTCCTGAACGACCATGTGGTGCGGGCGGTCGATGCCGGCGAGTACGGCGGCGAACACGTGCTGGTGATGGAATATGTGGAAGGGCAGACCCTGGGGGCCCTGCTGTCGGCGACCGGGCCGTTTCCGCAGGCCATGGCCTGCGAGGCCATTCGCCAGGCGGCCCTGGGTGTGGCGGCCATTCATCACCATGAGATGACGCACCGCGATCTGAAACCGTCGAACCTGTTTCTCACCAGGGAAGGGGTCGTCAAGGTTCTCGATCTGGGCCTCGCCCGACTGCCTGCCGGTGAAGATGCTGGCGACAGCCCGGAAGAAGAGCTGACCCACACCGGCCTGCTGCTGGGAACCATCGACTATATGGCTCCCGAGCAGACACAGGACGCCCGTGATGTCGATCCCCGGACCGACCTGTACAGCCTGGGGTGTACTCTGTATGCCCTGCTGGTTGGCAGTCCGCCTTTTCGCGGGCAGGCCCAGACGCTGGAAGACCGGCTGCGGATTCAGCGGGAAGTTCAGCCACAGCCGCTGAAATCCCTCCTGCCCTACGTCTCGGAGGAACTGTCCGACCTGGTGCAGCAACTGCTCTCCAAACAGCCGGGCGACCGCATTCAGACAGCAGAAGAACTGGTGGAGCGGCTGGAGAAGTTCTCGCACGGGGCCGATCTGCGGCAGTGGCAGACATCGCTTCGGGAGGATTTCTCCGACGGGGACCAGGGGCAGCCGCGGGCGGAAAATCAGAGTTCCCGCCCGGTGACTGCGGCCGATGTGGATACCTCACAGCTGACGGGGGAATCGAATACCTGGAATGGCTTCGGGCAAGCGGCGGCCCCGGCTGGAGCGGGCAGCAGAGAGTTACCAGGAACAGTCATCTCTTCCATGCAGCAGCCGCTTGCGACCAGTGATGCTGCTGGCCCGGCTCCGGCTCGTGCGGGTTCGCACCGCAGGTGGCTGCGCTCTGTCCCGCTGGCCGCTGCTGCGGCTGTCCTGCTGCTGGCGACGCTGTCCGTCCCGCTGCTCGGGCGGGCTTTGAGTCTGGTCACTCCCGAACCGCCATCGGCCGATGGAGGGGAGGTTAACCCCACTCCGCCGCCGGAGACGGCTCCCGAGGGAGTGGAGGAACCCCCGGCGGCAACTGTCGAGACAGTCCGGTTGCAGGACTTCACCGAGGTAACGCCACTCAGGCTGCACTCGCTGCTGGAACAGGAGCCGGTTCCCATCTTCTGGCAGAACGAAGAGGGGCTGTCCAACTGGGACTGGAACCCTGATCTCCAGCAGGTGCTTCTCAGCTGCGAAGAAACCGGGCTGCTGGGGTTCGGCACGACGCAATCCGACGATTTCCAGCTGCAGGTGGGCCTGCATCAGAACCGCTGGACCAGTGGCTCCGGGGTGTTTCTGGGTCTGCAGGGGTGGGATCCCGAGCAGCCGGATGCGGAGTGGTCCTGCTTCTGGCTGCATCTGGTGGAAAGAACATCCCGTACAGGGCTGTCGCAGTGGGAAATTCAACTGAGCCAGGTTGTCTCCCGGCTTGATGGCAAGGGGTACTGGCAGGTAGTGCCCAGCTCGTTTGCTTCGGAGCCCATTGCGTCTCAGCTGTATGCGGAAGCCATGCTGGAATTGAGCATTCAACGGGGCCGCCTCTTGCGCATCCGGCTGAACGGGCAGTCGTTTCGTGAGCTGGTCTCCGCGGCGAACAGCCAGGCAGAGCAGCATTCCTGGCGGGGGGGGTTCGGCACGATGGTGGGTTCCGGTGCCGTCACCGTGCGAAACGCCCGCTACATGTCTACGGCCACCCGCCCATAACCGCACGGAAGAGAATTCCTGCGGGGAGAAACGTCTCGACTCCCCATAGGTATTGCTGGCCGTTTTGCCGGGGTTTCCGGTATCAGTCTGATACCTGGGAGAGCGGCCTGCCGGCTGCTTCCCGCGTGGAACTGTCTCAAACTCCGTCATGTGTGTGCCGCCCGTTCGGGTTCCATTCCTGTGGTTTTCTGCTCGTTGATTCCTCGAAAGAGAATGCACCATGCCAACTGCTGCCAACCGTGTGACTCCCGACCTGGCTCCCAATGTCACCATCAATGAGCCCCGTCCCGGAGGCAGCTATCTGGGGACGGTGAACGGCACGGACATGGAGTTCGAAGTCGAAGTGAACGCCCCCGGAGCCCAGTTGGTTGCCGCGAAAATCCATCCCACCAGCGAAGCGCCCGGGTCCAGCCCGCCCGTTGGCTTTACGGAACTGACTGAGGACGGCACTACCGGTATCTGGACGGGGACAGTGACGATTCCGGCCAGCAGCTACTCCTGTAACCTGTTTGCCACGGACCCCAATAATCTGACAGTCACGGTGGCAGTCAAGCGGGACGATGCCTGGCATCCAGCGCCGGACCGCAACCAGTTCAAAGTCGTTTGCAGCACGCAGTATATCGATGTGAATGCCTGGTGCTGTCCGTGGTTTGCCAACGCGGAACTCTTCCTGACGGGGCCGTACGGGGAAGATGTCGATACCTGCCGGCCGGTGCGGGCGGTGGTGCCGAAACCTGCTCAGTCTGTGGATATCACCGCGACTGGTTCCTGGCGGCATGAACAGACTGCTTCGGGGACTTCCGGCCCCGGAGGTTACGGAAACCCGCGGGATCTGATCGTCGCTGCCTATCAGGACGCAGGCTACGGCTCGGGGTCAATCACGGCTCCGGTTGGCGGTGCCAAAGTCAATTCCCTGATGGCTCTGCTGCAGCCGTCGCCGTCTGGTCCGGCGACAGCAATTCTGGACATTGGCGCTTCGACGAGCGGTCTGGATGTTTCCTCCAGCCGGGGCATCTTCTTCGGCATGTGGGATGGCTACCAGTGGAATCCGGGCATCAGTAACTCCGGGACCGTGACGGCCACATTGAAATGGAATACCTGAGCGAGGCTGTTGGCCGGCCGGGAACATGATGCTTCCCGGCTGAGCTGGCGGCGGTTACGCCTGCAGATGAGCAGTTCACCCTCTGTTTTTCACCACGGATCCTAGAACCGAACCACTGGAGTCTGCAACGGATGACCGACATCAGAACCCTGCGGTACAGCTCCTCCGATACCATTCTGCGGCCGTTGCCGGGGGGAACCTCGCTGGCTTACGACAGCGGCGGTCAGTCCTGCATTAAAGTGGAAGTGGACGCTCCCGGAGCCGACGCAGCGGCCGGCAGCGTGCAGGCGTTGATTCACCTGACTTCCGAGTCACCGGGTGATCCGGACAGCGATCCGGGCTATACCGCGCTGACTCTGGACGCCGGCTCGCGGTACAGCGGGCCGGTGCCGCGTCCCGCCGCCGGCTACACGTGTATCGCCCTGCCGCAGTGGGTGAATAACCTGGCGGTGACGGTGTATGTGAAACGGAACGATGCGTGGGATACCCCCAGTCGCACGGAGTTCAAGCACGTGTGCGAGGAGATGATGGTCGATGTGCCGGGGACGGCCTGCCCGTGGTTCGCCTTTGCCGATGAAGACCTCGTCGGGCCGACGGGCGAACCGGTGGGCCAGCATCTTCCACCCCGCGTGCGGATTCCCGACGGGGCAGCGGGGGTGGAAATCAGGGCGGCCGGCAGCTGGCGGCACGCTCCCAATCCGGCGGGAACCTCCGGCCCGGAAGGCAAGGGCGATGCTCCCCGGCCGATGACGGTCGACTGGTATTCGCACCCGGCCTACCGCTCAGACAAAATCGACTTTCCAAAAGGGAATGACGCGCCTGCCCGCAATACGCTGATGGCTCTCCTGCAGCCCGCTGACGGCACCACCGAAACCGACATGTTCCCCGTCGGGGCCGGGCCCGTCACTTTGACGGCCGCAGAACTTGCTGGCTCCCGGGGTATTTTCTTCGGTCTGTGGGACGGCAGCCAGTGGAACGCGGGCATCAGCAACGGCGGCAATGTGACTGTCACGCTCAAGTGGTCTGTCTGAGCGGGTTCCAGCCGGCCCTTGAACCGGAATCATGTCTCATGACTTGCAGGAGGCATGATTCCCCGGCTGCCGCCGCAGAGCGAACCCGGTGATCTCACTCGCCGGAGAGCAGTTTCTCCACCACGGGCACCACGTGCTTCTGGTAGGACACTTCCTCGTTGCCCCCGCCGATGCTGTCCACATCGACCTTCTTGTGCAGCGTGCCGTTCTGGTCGTATACCAGCACGGTGGGCGGGGCGTCGATTTCCGCCAGCTCGTAAAATTCGTCGCTGGGCTGGCCGAACAGGAAGTTGGGAAACTTCGCCCCGACTTCCTCCAGGAAGGGCATCACCGAATCACGGAAGGATTCCGGCGTGTTGTCCTTGCTGCCTTCGTAATCCAGATTGACCGACATGGCCACCACGGAATCGGGGAACTGCTGCTGCAGGCGAACGAGACCGGGGAACTCCTTCTTGCAGGGAGCACACCAGGAGGCCCAGACATCCAGCACCACCACTTTGCCGTTCTGCTCGGCGATTTTCTGCTGGAGCTCTTCCCAGGTGGCGACTTCCAGCTGAACCTCGCCCGTCAGTTCCGTCAGCGGTCGTTCGGCGGTGCCTGCCTGGCCGGTTGGTGTTCCTGCGCTGTCCGGGCTGGAGCCGGTCGTTTCTTCCGTTTTACCACCGCAGCCAGTCAGCAGTGCCGCGGCCAGCAGTCCGGTACACAGAATACGAGCGGGAGCGAAGACAGGGTGCATTGACATGATTGGTCATTCCTTCAGGCGGGGAGTGCAGCGTTCCAACTTCACGGTGGGACAGCCGATTGCACATGTTCCGCAGGGTCTGGTGCAGTCCTGCGGCTGGGCCGACCCACGGTTCAGGCCCTGACAGCTCCGGATCGTTCCGGCACCGGGGCAACGGGCCGCTGAGTCAGTCTGGCGGAAATGCGTTCCGCTGTCGATGATTGTTTCGGCCACGGGCCGAGACTGCAACCGCAGGCCCGGCAATCCCCGATCGGCTCAGGAAGCAATCGCCAGCCGGCAGATGCCGGAAGTTCCCGGCCGGGCGAATACACCGGCCGGCAGGTCAGTCGCAGCTGTCGCTGTCGCAGGTTCCCGAAGCATCGAAATCGAGTTCGGCGGTACCGTCGTACCGGCTGAAGCTGCTGTCCGAATCGTCGTACAGAGGGACGTCGGTGAAGGTGGCGTACGGCTGGGCCGCCACCGGCGAACGAGGTTCGTCCGTCTGGCTGTCTGCATCGGCGGGCGAATCGTCTTCAGCAGTCATCCCGTCCCCGTCCGGCTGCTCTCCGGTGGAATCCATCGCCAGGTCGTCAGCGGATTCGTCCGTCTGAATACCGCGGCGGATGCGGGAATTCATGCGGCGGATGAGCAGCATCGTCCGGCTGAGTTCAAAGGCTGCGATGCCTGCAGTCAGGGCGGCTCCAATCCCGGGAATGACGTAGGAGACCGAACTCCACAGCGGAGATGTCAGCAGCACGGCGGCAATGACGGTGGCCACCACGGACAGGGCCGTGTGCAGCTGCAGCCGGCTTTGCAGCTGACGCGAAGTATGACTGGCAATGGCCGACCGGGCCGACAGATTGGCCACTTCGCGGAGGGAATCGAGATTGACGCGGCTGGCTTCGAGGGTGGCTTTTCTGCGGAGCCTGGCTTCTTCGGCTCTGGCGGCCTGCTCGGCCGGATCGGTATCCTTCGGCGCCGCTGCCTGGCGGGCTTTCAGTTCCTCCTCGCGGGAAATCACAGGTGCCGCATCCGGCTTTTTTGCCTTCGCTTCCCCTGGTGACTCCGGCCCGTTGCGTCGCGTGCGGGCCAGCAGGCGTTCCATATAGGCGGCGACCGATTCGGGGTCTTCGACATCCGCGACGACAGCCGGAGATTCCCCGTCCTCCGCGGAGTCTTCGTCGGTGTCTGGTTCGCTGGTGTCTGCTTCGTTGCGGAATTCGTCGTCTGATTCCTCTGCGGGTTCCTCTGCCTGTGCCGTCTCAGCGAACGGTTCCGCTTCCTCCCCGCTGCCGCCAATCGTTTCCTTAAAGAGGTGCGAAGTCGCGGCGGCTGCCTCGTCGGTGGGGGGGCTGAAACTGTCCGACTCGTCGTCTTCTCCCAGTGAGCCGAACAGCCGGTTCAGATCGAGGCCATCCGCCAGATCATCCTCGTCTCCGCCGGCTGGTTCCTCGGCTGGCTGGTCCTCTGCTGTGACGTCGGCAGAACGGGCTGCGGCTGCCTTGCGGGCTGTCTCCTCGGCCGAGATGCCGAACATCTCCGCCAGCCGGGATCGCAGCGCCAGCGATTGACCTTCTTCCGGACTGTCGGCCGCAGCCGGCCGGGTACTGGCCGGAGGAGCCGGCTGTTCCGCTTCGGCAGGCAGCTGTCTGTGCGGCTCCGCGTTCAGTTCCTCGTCCTGTTCCGGAGCGGCGGGGGCGAGCTGCGAAACAGGGTTCTCCAGCTCCAGCAGGTCGTCTTTGGCCAGCTCATCCGCATCGTCTTCAACTTCGAGGTACAGGTCGTCATTCTCTTCGACGAACTGGTCTCCATCGTCTTCGAACAGCAGTTCGTCATGGTCCTCATCGCCAGCGCTCAGCATGCTGCCGGTGACATCGGCGGGTGTCAGGCCTGCGGGTGTCAGATCGGCGGCCGGATCGACCGACGGTTCCGACTTCGGTTCCGTGGCGGCTTCTATGGACTGTTCCTCGGAAGGTGTGTCCGACTGTTCCTCGGAATGTGCCGACGGAGACTGTTCCGCGGCGTGCTGTTCCGCGGCGTGCTGTTCCATTCCGTTCGGGGCGATTCCGGCGGATGAACCCTGTTCGCTGGCGTCGAGTTCCGCCTGCCGCCGGGTCAGTTCTTCCCGCAGCTGTTCGGCCGCACTGCGTTCTCCGGCCAGTTCGGTCTGCTGCTGCCGGAGGCTGGTCTGTGCCTCGTGCAGCTGGCTTTCTTCCTCGGCGAGCGTCGCCTCACGGGCCGCCAGCTGTTCCTGCTGCCGGGTCAGTTCATTCCGGGCGTCCTGCAGTTCGGCAGATTCCGCTTCCAGCTGGTCCCGTCCGGACTGCAGCTGCATTTCTTCCCGACGCACATTCCGGGCCAGGTCAGCCAGTTCGTCGCTGGTGGCATCCAGCTGAGCCCGTTCCGCTTCGAGTTCCAGCTTCAGCAGTTCCAGCGACTGCTGGCGGTCATCGAGTTCCCGCATCGACAGCGAGAGCTGGCAGCTGTGCTGCGCGAGCCGCACCGCTTCCGCGTCGAGTTCCGCCCGGCTGTCCGTCAGCAGCGAACGTTCGCGATTCAGTTCCTGGTCGCGGGCGTCGAGCTGCAGCTGTCGCTGTTCAAGTTCCTGCACCGACCAGGCCAGCGCGGCCTCTCTGCTGTGCAGCTGTGTTTCGCGATCGGCCAACTCGGCTTCCCGCTGCTCCAGCAGTTGATGTTCGGCTTCCGCCTGATTCAGCCGGGCAGCGGCATCCGCCTGCTGGCTGTCCGCCGCCTGCCGGGCTGTCGAAACTTCCTGACGCGATTCTGCCAGTCTGGCCTGCTCTTCAGCCAGTTGCGCTGCTTCAGTGCGAAGCTGTTCCCGGTCTGCCTCCAGTTGTCCAGCTTCCGAGCTGAGCTGTTCCCGGTCCTGCTCCAGCTGTCTGCGGGAAGCATCGATTTCCGCTCTGGCTTCCACAACTTCCATGGAAGCAGCTGCCGCCAGTGCGGTCTGTTCCTGTTCGCGTGCGGCCTGCAGTTCCTGCTGCTGCAGTTTCAGGCTGTGCTGAACGGCGCGGAGTTCTTCCTGCTGGCTGTGCAGTGCTTCGGTCTGCTCGTGGAGGGCCCGTTCCCTGGCATCGCAGCGGTTGCGTTCGGCGGCCATGTCGGCCTGCCGTCGGTTGAGCAGCTGCAGCTGTCGGGTGAGTTCGTCCCGTTCGGTGGTGAGTTCCGCGAGTTCCTGTTCGCGTGCGGCCTGCAGCTCCCGCTGCTGCTGGTTCAGGCTGTGCTGACCGGTGCGAAGTTCTTCCTGCTGGCCGTGCAGTTCTTCGGTCTGCTCGTTAAGGGCCCGTTCCCTGGCATCGCAGCGATTCCGTTCGGCGGCCATGTCGGCCTGCCGCCGGTTGAGCAGCTGCAGCTGTCGGGTGAGTTCGTCGCGTTCGGTGTTGAGTGCCGCGAGTTCTTCGCGAAGCTCCTGCTGCAGTGCCTGCAGCTGATCGTTCTGCTGACGCCGGGTGTCGAGGCGGTTCTTTTCCTGTGCCAGCTCCGCGGCCGTCCGGTTGAGCTGGTTTCGCTGCTGCTGCAGTTCTCGGCGTTCCGCGGCGATGTGGTGCTGGTGCCGCTGCTGGTCCGCCAGGCTGGCATCGGCCGAAATCTGCCGATTGACGGACTCGGCCGTCAGCTGAGAGAGCTGCTCGCTTCGCCGGGAAATCATGTCCCGCTGCGACTTCAGTTTCCGCGCGGCGAGAGCCTGGGCCTCGGTTTCTTCCCGCAGCTGCTGGCGGGTCTGTTCCAGTTCGGTGGTCTGCTGCCGGAGCAGGCGGGCCTGTTCGTCGAGGCGGGCGGAGATCTCTGCCGTGGTTTCCGCCTGCTGTTTCAGGGCGGCCTCTTTATCGCGGGCCATCTCCTGCTGCTGGCTGACTTCCCTGCGGGCCCGGTGTGTTCGCTCCAGCTGCATGGACTGCTGCCGCTGCCACCGCTGCTGCCGCCGGCCTGCTTCGTCGTGCTGCTGGCGAATCCGTTCGGCTTCGGTATTCAGTTCGTGCAGCAGCGAAGCCAGCTGAGTGCGGACCTGCCGGGGAACGGGGGCCCGGCGACCAGGCCGCTGGCTGGCGGATGCTGCCGGCGGAGAACCGGCGGGAGTATGCGGTGCGGGTGCTGCCGGCTGCGGACGGTGTGACTGCTGCGCGGTTCGGGCAGGTCTGGTGGTGCTGGTGGCAGCGGGAGAGGTCGCCGGCAGACTGGCTGGCCGGGTGACAACCGCCTGATTCTCGCTGATGTGATCGAGGATTTCGGAATCGCTGGCCGGGCGAATTCGGAATTCCAGCGGACCGATCGACAGGCGGTCGTTATTCCGCAGAGGGGCGGTCCGCACCGGGCCGCTGTTCAGCCAGGTCCGGGGGTCGAGCGCGGTAATCTGCCAGCCGGTGGGAGTGGGTTCGATGCGGCAGTGGCAGGGGGCGACATCATCCAGCGGAATCCGCAGTCCGGCCTGCTGGCTGCTGCCGATCTCCAGCGGCTGCCGCGACAGTACCTGCGCACGGAGCCCGCTGCGGCGGCAGACTGGTTCCAGAACCAGCGATTGCGGTCGCTCTGTGGGTGTAATCCGTGTGGTAGTACTGGACGTCCGCGTCATGCTGGTCTCGTAACTGAGAGGCTGAGCAGGGGATGCCCCGGAAAAAGTCCTGAACCGGAGCCCGCCTGGCGACCGTGTGAGACTGGTAGTCAGTTGCGCAGTCTGTTGCTGTGGATGGGAACGGCGAGAAGGGCGTTGTGTCACGGCAGCCATGTTGCAACAAATCAACGCCTGAATGCATATAGCCCGCGACCGGGGGTCGGTCAAAAACTTCGGCGGGCCAATACGGGGGCCTTCGCAAGCCGGGGACCATCTGTAACAGAGATTCCTGAGGGTTCGGTTATGGGGAACGCAGCTGCGCCGGGAGATGTACAAAACAGGCTGCCGGGCAGAGATTCAAAGCAGCAGCCCGCCTTCCCCGGGGCACCGACCACACAGGGAGTCAAAGCCCGGCCAGGCGGTTGCCCTTCACACCCTCCGGACTGTCCAGATGTCTCAATCGTTCCCTCCCTTCAGCGGAACAGGGAAACTCAAGCAGGAGATTCTTGAACCTGCCCCCGGGCGAAAGGTAAGGTTCATTGACAGTCCACCTGATTTCAGCGGGGTGGCGAGGTTCCTGGCGACCTGCGGAAAGCAGGAAGACCGTGAGGTTTCCGAGCGGTTCGCGGGAGGCATCGCCCGGGCAATCCCATCCCCGCCCCGACATTCGCGTTAATATTCCGTTGCGGGCTGATGGCATCTGGCGGTGAGTACGGATTCCCGCGGGGGTTCGTGCGGCTCGCTGACTGGCGGCCTTCCCGGAACGAAGCCCCGGCCGAGGGGCATGAATACGGAGTAGCTGATGAGGCTGAACCCGATGAACTGGCTGCAGGCCGACAACCTGCAGAACGCCGTGTGGCGGTTGCGTGAGCGGGCAGCCACTCCCGCCTGGCGACTGATCACCTGCGTGCTGTTTGTGCTCATCAGCTGGTGGCTGATTGCTCCCGACCCCACAGCGGGCAGCCGCATGCTGCGGAATGTGCAGCTGGCATTCGTTTCGGGTTATCTGATTCACTTCTGCGTGTACGGCTTTGTGACGACGCTGCTGCTGTCGGCGGTGGTGCCGTGGAGTGCCCGCGCTTTCCGGCTGGTGGTGGTGGCTCTGGTGACACATGCCGTGCTGACGGAATGCGTGCAGGCGCTGGTTCCCACCCGCCACCCGGACCCGTTGGATGCCTGTGCCAACCTCGCGGGCATTACCGTGGCGGCTGGCGGTCTGTGTCTGTTCCGTCAACTGCTGCTGCGTCCCGCGGTGGAACGCTGTGCGGAGCCCGTTCCGCCCGTGCATGCGGAGCCGGTCGCCGATTGACCCGGTGTCGGCAGTGGCCGATAATCGGAACAGCCCCGTATCTCCTTTCTGCAGCGGCTCTGCCGCCAACGGGGCAGCACGGGGCCGGCCCAGTTGACCGGGGTTTTCCGTTCACGGTGGTCTCCGTGCGAAATCCCGCACGCCGAAGCCGGCAGGGGCTGGCGCGGCCTGCATCTGCCCCGCGGCAGGAAGTCCACATTGTCGTTCGCACGCGGCACCGGGTGTTTGTCACAATTTTCAGGGCGACAGGACCATGCCAGGCTGGCTGAGCCGCGCCTCGGGTGCTATTCGCAAAACGCCAGCGGCTGTCGAAGAGCCGTTTGAGCGGGCGTGCATCCAGTGTGGCCTGCCTCTCGCAGGTGTCCGCACGGCGAAGCCGCAGGTCATTTCCTGCAGTGCCTGCAGTCAGCAGAATTTCATACTGCCGGTTTCGCCCTATCCGCCGCTGAAGGAACCCCGCCAGCGAAAGCGGGACAAACCCGGAAAACGGGCTGCGGGAGCCGGTCGGAATTCCAGCGGGCCGGACGATGCCGCGCAGCAGGAGCAGGCTGAGACGGCCGACATTCGCACCGTGGCTGGCCATGCTGCCGTGACCGTGGCTTCGCCCGAGACAGGTACGTCGGATACGGGTTCAGCAGATTCCGCGACACGTGAAGCAATGCCCGGCCGGTCGGGTTCGGGTCAGCGGGCCCCGGGCAGAAAAGGGAGGAGCCGACCATCCACCGGCGGGTCGGTCGTTCTCCAGGCCGGGCAGGGCCGTGAGGCCGACGGACAGATCGCAGCACCTGCCGGCCGACGGCGATTGCGGCTGCCCGCAGCCGGTGCCGCGGCCTGGCGGTTCTACACGCCGGTGCGGGCCGTGGTGGCGGGGTGTCTGCTGGTGCTGCTGCTGACGGTCTGGTGGGGTGTGCGTCGTCGTAACCTGGAACAGGCGGCTGTCACGATTCATCTGGCGGAACACAACGGAGATGCCCTGCTGGCGGAAGGCCGGCTGGGGGCAGCGGCCGAGGAGTTCGCCCGTGCGGCGGAAGCGGCCGACCTGCTGGACCGGGGCGACATGCAGTCCCGCCGGGTGCACCAGAAACACCAGGAACTGCTGGCGGCGGCGAGGCTGTCGTCGACTTCGCTGGTGGAGATTCTCGAGCTGGCGGCCAGCCGGCAGGGGCGGGGTGATGTGGACTGGCCGGAGCAGCTGACGGAGAGTCATGCGGGTTCCTGGTTCCTGCTGGAGACCGCTGTGACCCGCGCGGCCGCGGACAGGCCCGTGGAGGTGTCGTGTCCGCTGATGATTGCCGGGCTGCCGGTGCAGCTGCGGGCCGATCTGAACGTCTTCCAGTCTTTGCCGATCGAAGCTTCTCCCCAGCAGGCGATTTTCGCTGCGGCCCTGTTGCGGGTGAGTGCGGAACAGACACCGGAGCCCCACTGGGTGCTGGAATTCCGCCCGGACAGCGGGATCCTGCTGACGCGGCCCGGCGTGTGCGAAGCCCTGGGGCTGTCGCTCGATGAGGGCGGGCTGGTTTCGGGAGGGCAGGAACAGCCATTGCGGGCGCTGCTCGCGCGGCAGATGGGCTGGCTGGAACTGGAGGAAGCGGAAGACCGCCCGACTGCCGGCGACCCCGCACCGGCTGCGGAGGGAGACCGCGACGACCCGGCTGCGCTGGAAGAGGAGAACCGCCATGAACCGCGCTGAGACGGCTGCCCCCTCAGAAGAACAGCGTTCCCCCCGGCGAAGTCTGCTGCCGGGCCTGGCAGCGACACTGCTTCTATTGCCGTGCCTGGTGTGGACCAGCCTCGTGACCGGACAGGCGGGAGCGTTCGGAGAATCGGCCACTGATGATCGCGGTGGTAAATCCCGGGTGATGACCGTGGCCGAGTTTCTCGAACGGAAATCCGAGTGGCGGAGGTTTGCTGTCCTCAATCTGACGGTTCGCATCGAAGGCCGGTATTCCTCGCTGTCGGGCCGGCGAATGAAAATGCAGAAGCTCGATATGACGGTCGAAATGCAGCCGGGAAAACGGTTGCCTTCGCTGGCGGGCCGCAGCCGCACCGTGGAAGTTGCCGGCCGCCTGGTGCAGGACGGTGAAGATTACCGGCTGGAGCTGAGCAGCGTGCGGGAACTGCCGCCGGAATCCGAGCGACTGACCATTCTGAAAGCTGGCGTCGATCCTGGTTCACCGGCCGACTGGTACCGGCTGGCCGAGTGGGCCAGCAGCCGGGGCACGTTCTTCGATGACGATGAGCTGAAGGCCGAAGCCCGCCAGCTGCGGGAAAAGGGCTTTGACGTCGAACACGCGGCGGCCGCTGGCGACAGCCAGCAGCTGCGGAAACTGATCGTCACGGCGGACCAGCTCAAAATTGAAGCCCGCAAGGTCGACCGGCTGCGGCATGAACTGCAGCTGCAGCTGATGGCCGATCATCGCACCACCGGAATGCCGCAACTGCCCGCCCTGGTGGAGCTGGCTGCCACCAGCCTGCCGGGAGCATTGATTCCCGTGGAGCAGCACGATGCGGAACTGCTGGCCCTGTACCGGGAAGCTCCTCTGCGGGTGTACGACAATGCCAGCAGACCGGACCGGGCCCGGATCAACCGGGACGTGTATGCCCGGCTGCTGCTGGAGCAGTTCAGCCGGCAGGTCCGGCAGGATGGTTCCAACGCGGCCAGGACGGCGGCGGCTGTCAGCGAAAAGCTGCCCGATTACCCGCAGGCAGCCGAACCGTACCGCGACATGGACCTGACCTGGCGGCTGAAGTCGATGGAAGATCTGACCCGCGACGAGGCCATGGCCCTGGCCGGTGAGCTTCGCGAACGACAGCGGGACGACGACGCGAAGAAGGGGCTCGACCGCTGGATTCAGGCCCGAAAGGCCGAGTACGCCGCCGAGGGAACAGCCGGACTGGTACGGGTGGCCGCGCTGTACCGCTCGGTGGCCGGAGATCCCGAAATGGCGGCGAAGACGCTGTTCGCCGCCGCCGAGCAGAACCCGGATTCCCGCGAAGTGCGGCAGAGCCTGGAAGAGCTGGGTTACCGGCGGCACGGAAACCGCTGGGTGTGGGCGGAAGAAGTGGGAGCACTTCCCGTGGATCCCGTGCAGCAGGCCATTCGCGAAGGCCGCGTGGTCGAGGGAATGTCACCCGGTGAAGTCGTGCAGTCGCTGGGCCGGCCCGATGCCGTCACGCGGCTGGTGAGTGCCGATGCCGTGGATGTGATCTGGACGTTTGGTGTAGCGGATGCCCGTCCGCTGACCGTCCGCTTCGCAGGCCGAATGCCCCGGATTCGCGACCTGGAAGTGTCTCAGGTCACGCCGCTGGTGCGGGTGCGGCGGACTCTGGTGGCCGGCGATTCCGCGGGGCCGGCTGCCGTGGAACCCGAGGCGGTTCCCGTCGGTGGGAACGGCAATGGGAACAATGCCGAAGGTGGTCACGGGCGGAAGGTCCGGCTTCCGCCGTTCCGGTTCGCCGTCCCGCGGTAGGGCCTGAAGAACGGTTCCAGCCTGAAGAACGGTATCAGAATGGCCGGACAGACGCCTGGCGGTGCCGATGAGCGGATCGTCTGCCGTGACCGTTTCTCAGCGGGCATTCCGGGGGCTCAGGCCTGGCCACACTTCCGGCAGATGCCGCGGAGCAGCACTTCCAGCACCCGGCCCACGGGGCGGGCGCTGCGGCGGGTGGTCTGCTCCAGTTCAGCGTCGTTCAGGCAGCTGACCGTGCCGCACATGGTGCAGACGAAATGCGGGTGGCCATCGTCCGGGTGATCCGGATCGACTGCTTCAAACCGCCAGACGTGGTCACCCAGTTCGGTCCGGCTGGCGAGGCCGCATTCGGTCAGGTCGGTCAGATTGCGGAAAATGGTGGCCTTGTCGATGCCCTGTTCCGCCAGCTGCTCGGCGATTTCCGCGTGCGACAGCGGTGAGCTGGCCTGCCGGAGCATCCGCATCACGGCCAGACGTGCCGATGTCGCCCGCAGACCGGCTTTGCGGATCAGCTCTCGCAGTTCCTGCACTTCTTCCATCGGTCACCACCCGGCATCGGTTGGTCGCCCGCCAGCGACGAATACTCTCGGATTCCAGCCCGCCGGTGTCCGTGCGACAGGCCACGGTGACGTCCTGCGGAATCGGAGCTCAATACATAGCTGAACGTGGATGGAAGACTCGACCGGGTGTCTGTCCCTGATCGGACGAATCAGGACGGAAGCCAGCTGGCCTCAGGAAACCACACGTAAGCCGGCAGGAACCCTGCTGCCCCCGGAAGACTTCTGCCTGTCACTTCACCCGGAGAAGCTGGACCGGAAAGTTGCACCACGTTGCGATGTGTAACTGCAATTTATATTAACAGTGTGGGTGCAGGGCGTCCATGACCTCTCCGGAGGAGCCGCTCGACCGGGTGTGACAGGACCACGCTCGCCCGGGCCTGCGGTCAAGCGAGAATGGTTGCTGGAGCGTTGATAAAAGTCGGAACCCTCCCTCAATCCCTCCCTGAAAGGGAGGGAAGTGAAGAGAGGCCGACTGCCGACTGCCGGCTTCCGAAGCGCACGCCCCTTGTACCTTCGGGGCGAGCCACCTTCGGTGATTCGTTTCGCTCAGCGACAGACCAGAGGACGTGGCTGGCAGGGGAGGAAACCACGGGCCCGGCTGGCCGGCCGTTCCTGCTGGGGACGGCGGGCCGGTTCACGGTCTGTCTGGCGTTCTGCCCGCGGTGCGGCTGGGGGAGCCACACTGGCGATGAACCGCCGGTCATCGAGGCTGCGGCTGGTGGTCTGAGCTGTCAGATCGCTGAGGCTGCGTCCTTCGCGGTTGTACTTCAGGTCGACCGTCCGCACGACGGGGCTGCCCGCCGGGATGCGGTCAATCTGCCAGGTGATGGTGCCGGTGCCGCGATCATATTTTCCGCCATCGCCGACGGAAAGCACTTCGACACCTTCGGGAACCACTTCCACCAGGGTCACATCGGTCAGAGGCTCTTCCGTCAGGTTTTCGAGGCGGTTTTCAAAGTGGGCGGTCGAGCCGCGATGCAGGGTTTCCGGCCCGATGCGGCTGATCCGCATGGCAGCCGGGTAAACATCGACGGTGGTTTCCTTCTCCATCGGTGCCTGGCTGTCGCTGCTGGTCACCACCTTCAGCAGGCTTCTGCCGGTGCCGGAGGCGGAACCCACCGCGGTCAGATGGGCGGTGTGCGTCTCACCGGCGGGCAGGCTGCCGATCTGGTAAATCAGAGTCCGGCCTTTGTGGTAGCCCAGTTCGGCCGGCAGGTCCGCATGAATCGCCACCCCTTCGGCCGTGGCCGAGCCGCTGTTGGTGACTATCACGTTCAGCGGGCATTCCTCGCCGACGCGAACCCGTTCCGGAGAAAGTACCTCCAGCGAGAGCTGCAGGCCGCTTTCCACGGTGGTGGTCGAGCCGACGGCGGCTGTTGTGCGAACGGTGGCGGAACCGCTCAGCGTTCCGGTGGTTTCGGGCTGCAGTTCCACACGCAGCGATGTTTTCCCGCCGGGCTTCAGCTGGCGGATTCTCCACAGCAGGTGATCCTGTTCCACCGCCGTGTGGGGAGTCGTTCCGGCGAGGCGGGCCCCCGCGGGCAGCTGTTCCTGCACGGTGACATCGTCAATCGGGTCGCTGCCCCGGTTCTCCAGCTGAATGCTGTAAACCAGCGGCTGGCCGTTGCCGGCCGATTCGGGAGTCGTCCGGGTGATTTCCAGTTCCATGTCGCGGCTCGAGCTGGCCGTGTCCGGCAGGGGCACCGGTGCTGTGGCGGCGGCCAGCAGCTGCGCCAGTTCCTCCGCAGGCACCTGATCCCGGTACAGCCGGTCGACGGCTGGGTTCGCTGGACGGTCCCCAATGGACCGCATCCAGTTGTCGGACCGGGCAGTCAGTTCGGCCAGCGGGTCGAACCGTTCGCTGGCGGCCGCGGGGTCGAACTGGGCGGTTTCCGAGCCGGCATGCAGGAAGTACTCTTCCGGATCGTCGGGCACCGGCCGGAA
>JAGQPV010000438.1 GCA_020426545.1 Planctomycetaceae bacterium | reverse complement strand
GCTTCCTCGGCGGAGACCTGCTCGCCCTCGTCGTCCAGCTCGATCTCGAGGGTTTCCTCATCAAGCGGAAGCACGTCCTCTTCTTCCTCGGCCGGGGCGGATTTCCGGAATCGGCCCAGCAGCCCGCCGAAGCGTTTCTTCTTCGCTTTCGGGTCGCTGGCGGCGGGGGTTGCGCTCTCGTCCGGGCTGTCGAGGGTGACGTCTTCTGTCTCAGTGGAGGAGAAGTCAAACGTTTCTTCCCCGGCGGCGACCGGCTCATCGACGTCGGGTTCCCCGGCGACACTGGCGGCAGCCTGGGCAAAGGCTGCGGCAGGGTCCACTTCTTCCACTTCCACGTCGTCTGCTTCTACCTCAGCTGCTTCCACCTCAGCTGCCGGAGCAGGGGCTTTGGCCTCGCTCCCGCCGGCGGCTTCAGCACCGCTGGCAGATTCCGCCACGGCAGGCAGTGTGTCGTCCGGCGGGGAGTCCAGCGGCGGAATGACAGTCGAGTCGGGCAGGGTATCGGCCGGGCTGGCCTGCAGGGCTTCGGCTTCGGCCGCGGCGACCGCACCGGCGGCTGCCTGCCGTTTGCGACGTTCCTCAGCGGCGCCGGCGGGGGAATCCGTATCGGCCTCGGGAAGCGGGCTGCCGGGGGGAAGTTCGACCGTGGAGCCGGGACCATTTCCGCCGGATACCGGAGCTTCGTACTTCACATGGAACCGCACTCCGCCGAGCGACAGTTCCGAACCGGACACGACAGCCACGTCGCGGCCGGATTCCAGTCGCTCGCCGTTCAGCCAGGTTCCGTTGGCGCTGCCCATATCGCGCACGAGGACTCCCGTGGGAGTCAGCTGGATACGGCAGTGCTGGCGGGAAACCCCCTTGGAGGCGATTCGCAGATTACATTCCGAACTGCGACCAATCACGGCATCCTGGCTGAGGATGACCCGTTTCACATTGGCTTTGTCGTGGACAACTTCGAGCTGGACCTGCATGAGGCGACTTCAAACAGAAATTGATTGGCAAACAGTCGTGCGACCTCCCTGCCAGGGCGTGGCGTCTTTACGCAGCAGGCAGCCGCGATGCCGTATGAGGTGATTGTCTCTGCTTTCGCTTTCGGCCCGCTCGGGGGCAGAAATGCGAAGGCAGGCATGAGGCAGCTGCAGAGAATCCATCTCTGCTGTACTGCCGAATCCATTGTTGCGGAACGCCTGCGGGTTCCGCAAGCGGAAAGAGGGCCTCCCGGCATCAGAGCGGGGGTTCGGCCAGAGGAAACAGTGACCAGCCGGACCGGCATGCCAGGGGAACCACCTGGACAATTTCCGACCGGGAACCGTATCATGCGGGTTCGCCAGGACTTCGTGTCAGGTTCGAGGGTAACAGCCAGCGTCGCACGCAGCGGCAGTGCATATGGTGAATCTGGGGATTATCGGCCTCGGCTCCCTCTGGGAAACCAGTTACCGGGACGCGCTGCGCAGCCTCGGTTCCCGTCTCCGTGTGCGGGCCGTGTACGATACTGTGCACGCGCGGGCTCAGCAGGTGGCCACGGAGCTGGAAGCCGATGCCGCCGGAGGAGTGCTGGCGCTGGCCGGCCGCTGCGATGTGCAGGCCATTCTCGTGCTGGATGCCGGCTGGATTCTGCCAGCGGCGCTGCCCATGCTGGCCGCCACCGGAAAACCGCTGCTGGTGGCCGGAGATCCCGCGGAGAACGCGCCGTGGCTCCGCCAGCTGCAGGAAGACGCCATGAAACGCGGGCAGACCATTGTGCCCGCTCTCGATCTGCGTTATGCGCCTTCGACTTTTCGGCTGCAGGAACTGATGGCGACCCGGCTGGGGCGACCGCAGGAAGTGGATCTGCGGCTGTCGCTGTCTTCCGTCATGCTGTCTCCGGCCAGTTCGGCCCGTCCCGGCCGCAGCCTGGCACCGGCAGCCAGCGGTTCCCCGGATGCCGGTTCGGGCGGAGCGGCCGCTGCTTCTGTCGCGACGGACCGCCTGAGCCTGCTGCTGAATTCCGGCCGGCTGATGTCCATTGCCGACTGGTGCCGGTATCTGCTGCGGACTCCGCCAGCGGAGATGGATGCCCAACTGATTACGGCCCGGGAAACCTCTGCCGCCGCTGACAAGCGGTCCCGCCGGGACAAGTCCGCCAGCGAGACGAAGGCTGCCGAAACCGAAGAGGGAACAGACGACGAAGGCGACGTGGAACTCCACATCCGGTATACCGCGCCCCGCGGCAGCAGCCGGGGGGCCCGGGTGTCGATTCGGCTGGTCTGTGCGGAAGGGCCGGCTGGCCAGTCCGCAGAAAGCAGGCCGGCTGGCGGTGCCAATAGCCAGCGGGCTTTGCCGTTGCTTCCCGATGGCTGTTCCTATCATGCCCGCATCACCTGCGAGCGGGGTTCCGCGGTGATCAGCGGCAGCCATCAGATTCACTGGAGCTCGATGGATGACAACAGTACGGAAACGGAAGAAGATCTGCGGGACGATCAGCCGGGGCAGGTGGTCATGCTGGATCACTTCTGCCGCAGGGTGGTGGGCGGTCTGATTCCGGTGGCCAGCATTCAGGATGTCTGCCGCTCCGTGCAGTTTGTGGAAGCGGCCACCAGCAGCCTGAGTACCGGCAGCGCGGTTTCCTTCGATCAGGAACACTGACAGACACTGACATCAACTCGCCACGGGGCGGTCATGAGGCAGCGGCAGACGGTGCGGCAGCTGGGAACCACTTCTGGGAACCACTTCCCGCAGTCTCCGTTCTGACCGGCCCGGCGATCGACAGTCATTCATATTTTGTAAGGGGCAGGCTGCGGCAGGCGGGAGCCGCGGCACCAGGAACACATGCGGGATCACATCAGTTTCTTCCGGGAATTTCGCCGTCAGTTTCATACCACGGGGGCGGTGGCACCCAGCAGCCGCTACCTCGGGCGGGCGCTCTCCAGCCAGCTGGCCGATGGTGCCGCACCCCGGAGAATTCTGGAAGTCGGCCCGGGGACGGGAGCCGTCACCCGGCAGATCATTCGCCGCCTGCGGCCCGATGACCGTTTCGACCTGGTCGAGCTGAACGAGGCGTTCGTCCGTCATCTGGAAGGACGGTTTGCGGGTGACCGGGAATTTGTGGCTGTCCGCAGCCAGTGCCAGGTGCATCACTGCCCGCTGGAGGAGCTTGAGGCCGACGGTCAGTACGACTGCATTGTCTCCGGGCTGCCGCTGAACAACTTCGCCCCCGATGTGGTGCAGTCCATTTTCGACCGCCTGCTGGAACTGCTGGCTCCGGGCGGAACGCTCAGTTACTTCGAATACATGTTCGTCCGGCGGATGCGGAGGATGACATCCGGCCGGGCGGAACGGCAGCGGCTGGCCGGGCTGGATGCGATCATCGGCCCCGTCCTGACGGAAATGCGGTTCCGGCGGGACTGGATTTTCCTGAACATGCCGCCAGCCTGGGTCCAGCATCTGCGGCTGCCGGAAGGCGTGGCTCCGGTTCCCGGTGCGGCTGCCGAAACCGGCACCGCGCAGCTGCACCGCACCGACGGGGTTTCAGCCGACGGGGTTTAACCGGGCCGTCTGAGGAGACCGGCGGCAAGGCAGCCTTCGCCGTTCATTCCGGTCCTGCCGGTTACAGCAGCCGGGAATCAGCCCGCATTCCAGCCGAGTCTCCGTTGAATGGTTGTGAGTGGCCGGGGGGAGGACTACACTGTCGGTCTTTGTGGCCGGTTCTGCCTGTGGTTTCGTCCTGTCGCAGCGGGATATTCCTGCGGTTTCCGGCTGCTGCCAGCGGTCATTCCTCCACGGGGCGGGCCGGTTGTGGAATGCTGCCGTGCTCTGTCATGGGCCGGGCCACCGGCTGTATGTTCCGGGCGGTGCCGGTTCAACAGGAACCGCGTTACGGTACATTCTCCCCGGTGTGCAGCCGGTATTGCCAGCGGACAGACTGCTGTCCGTCGCTCAACTGCTGCCGCTGCCGGTCGATTCCTGGCCGGACTGCCTGGCCGAACCTTCGCTGTCCGGCCGTGTCGAGAGCGGAAACAGAATCCCTGCTGTCCGGTTGTTAGAGAGATGAAGTCATGGTCGAAAAGACCGACCGTCATGTTCTGTCTGCCCTGGTGATGAACCAGCCTGGTGTGCTGGCTCATATTTCCGGGATGATGGCTTCCCGCGCATTCAACATCGACAGCCTGGCTGTAGGCGAGACCGAGAACCCCGAGTTCTCGCGGATCACGTTTGTCGTCCGTGGAGACCGGAAGGTTCTGGCCCAGGTCCGCAAGCAGCTGGAAAAAATCATCACTGTGGTCAAGGTGCTGGATTTCTCCAACCACGACTACGTGGAGCGGGACCTGATGCTGATGAAAGTCAGCACGGGTGTCGGGCGGAGGGCGGAAATCCGCGAACTGGTCGAGATTTTCCGCGGGCGGATTGTGGATGTCAGCCCCGGCCATGTGATGATCGAAATCTCCGGCCAGGAAAGCAAAGTCGAGTCGTTCATCGACCTGATGCGGCCTTTCGGCATTCTCGAGATGGTTCGTACCGGGCGAATTGCCCTGCTGCGGGCCGCGGCCATTGTGATTGAAGAGCCAGCCGGGGACCGCTTCCCCGAATCGTCCGCTGCCAGCTGAGACGGCGGCAGCAGGCCGGGTTGAGCGGGAGGAGGTTCGCCGGATCGCCTCTGTCCTGCCAGCAGCCCGGCCGGAATTTCCATCTGATCCAGATTCCAGTTCGAACCGGCCCGGTCGGGATGAAAGCTCATGGCAGCCAGAGTGTACTACGATGACGATGCGGATCTGTCTCTCCTCAAGGATAAGACGATCGCAATTCTGGGCTACGGCAGCCAGGGCCATGCCCAGGCTCAGAACCTGAAAGACAGTGGCTGCAATGTCATCGTCGGTCAGCGGAAAGGCAGCGCGAATTACGATCTGGCGGTCAGCCACGGATTCGATCCGCTGCCGATTGGCGAGGCCACGGCCGCTGCCGACCTGGTCAACATTCTGCTGCCGGACGAAGTTCAGGGCGACCTGTACCGTTCGGAGATTCGCCCGAATCTGTCGACCGGCAACCTGCTGATGTGTTCCCACGGGTTCAACATCCACTTTGGCCAGGTCATTCCGCCGGAAGGCGTGGATGCGGCTCTGGTGGCTCCCAAGGGTCCCGGCCACCTGGTGCGGAGCGAGTACGTCGGCGGTGGTGGTGTCCCCTCGCTGATCGCTCTGAGTGACGGTGCGGCCGACCAGTCCCGTCAGCTGGCTCTGGCTTATGCCAAGGGCATCGGCGGTACCCGCGGTGGTGTGATTGAAACCACCTTCGCCGAAGAAACCGA
>JAGQPV010000437.1 GCA_020426545.1 Planctomycetaceae bacterium | reverse complement strand
GCGGCTGTCTCCGGCTGGCCGGATGCCCGTTGGGAGAGACGCGGAGCGTCTTCAGATATCCGGCGAACTCGAGTGCGAATTCGCGGTCTACACTGGTGGCGGAAGGACAGCGGCGACCCGAATCGGAATTCTGCACGAAACCGAGGTAATGATTTAGAGCCGAACAATAGCGGGATACTGTTCCGGCGGAGATTTCCTCTGCGTCGGCCCGCCGCTGGAGATCTGCGGTATACAGATCGACCAGTTCCTGATGCCGCAGTCGGCGGGAACCGATCCCTGAAGAGCCGAAGTGTTCCAGCCGTTCTTCGATCTCGCGACCCCGGACGATGGCGCTGACCAGATCGCCGTGAACCCGTTCCGACCGATTCTTTTTCGCCGCAGGATCCCACCACTGAAGAAGATACCGCTCTGAACGGTGGTAGATCCGCACCCGCCCGGGCGGTTCGATGCCGGGCGGAAATTCCCTGACCCGCCGGAACCGGTGCCGTTCTCCGTATCGCTCGGCCCAGCTCAAGTTATTATTGCAAGGACCATTCTCGCTGCCTGCCATGGCTGATCTCCACCGGGACCGGTGGAGCCGCCACGCAGCGGTCACCACTCGGCCTGTATCCAGTGGATAGGCAATTGCGCGCCGACCTGGGGTTGATCGGCGATCGGGCACTGCATAGCTTTGCTTTGGAAACGGGATTCCGGTCTGAGGAGCAGGCGTCATGGCAAACACTGGTAAAACGGTTCCTGTCATCCTCACGGTCGGTCCTGCCCATCCGGTCCATGGCATTTGGGCACAGCCGGCAGCCGGTTCCGGTGACAGTCAGTTCCAGTTCAATCTCCATCGGAAGGATGCTGTCTATGGGGATGTCGCCATTCCCCACTACTGGATGGCTCAGTCTTCGGTGTATGGCACCCGCGGGAATGCCAGATGCGTGCACCAGACGCTGGTTGACTGTTTCTGGGCCTGCTGCCTGGCCGATCCGAAACCGATGCACGACGACGACCTGCAGATTTATGTGCTGGCCTTGCTGCTGCCGGAGGCTCGCAATATTGGTTCTCGACGTGTTCTGAAGGATTCGATTCCGCCGCGTATGTCCCGTGCAGTTCGAGACCAGATCATTCAGGAACTCGACGACATCCTGGCCGCCGGGACCGGGCAATCCATTGACGAAGCCGCATTTCGTGACCAGACCGCTGACGCCATCGGACCGCCCGAGTACGAGGAGGCACTCTGGAACCGCTACTGGTCTTTTGAATCGGATTTAATGGGCGAGAATCTGCTCAACTCCGGAGCTGCCGGATTTGCTGAATCACAGGCCCGCTGGCGAAAGTGGATGCGGGGTATCGGTCGCCGGAGTGGCAAACACAAGGACAAGAAACTCCTCGACATCCTGTCCTATGAGGCGCGTGCGGCGGTCCACGAATGCTACTCCACAGTCTGGGAGATGCTGCTGCCGAAGCTTGCTGAACAGGACGACTGGTCGGAGGAAGCGGAGCGTTTCCATCACCTGTGGCATCTGGACCAGACTGCTCCGGCCAATGAAGGTGTTTCTGCGAAGTTTCATCTGTTTCACGGTCATATTTTCGCCCTGCATCCAGCCTGTGGAGAGCTGATGCGGACGCAGACCGGCAGACAGCTGATTGGAAACTGGCTGAGCAGTGAGCCACCGAAACGGTCAGCCTCCGACGATAGACTGGTTCGGCATGCCCAGACGGAAGCCTTTCATCAGTTGCTGAATGGTGTCAGCATCGCTGTGTACTCGTACGCGATGCGTCGTGATGTATACGCCGATCTGCGTCGAAAACAGCCGCGAAGTATCGGGGGCAGCGGCGATATCGATCAACTCCAGGGGCAGCAGATCGAGCGGGACACTGGACGCCGCAGCCCCGGCCGCTGATTGCCCGCCGGCATCCCTCGATGTTCGGTTCTATGAAATGCAGGCCGCCCAAATATTTACGGCGGCACACATATCCTCTGGCCTGATCCGCGCGCAGCAAGGCGGTTCCCCGTAACCGCCTGAATCTCCCTGCTCAACAGGTTCACGCTTCGGCTGTCCGCCGCGCGCCAGTGAACATCCGGCCCAGCCCTTCTCCACCGGCACTCTGCCGCAGTCCGCCGGATTTCGGCCCGGCGCCGACCAGGTTCCGATATCTGCCGCAGGACTGTTCTTCGCGGGCCCTACTGGCCGACGGTGCGTAACCTGTTGAGAAGCAGACTGTTGTGGCACGGATTGCCCCGATCTGTTCCTCTGTCGGCGAGTGGAAGCAGCGGCTCAGTCGCATGTCCCCCAGTCAATTATTTCCGCCTGATGCGCAAGAGCCTACTCGTTGGCGGCATGGTGCTGCCGGCGGTGGCAGCCGCGCATCCGAAAGGAGCCGCAATTGCCCCGTTTTAACGATCACGTGAGCAGCCCGACCGAAGCCGAAAGTTCCCGAAACCTGGAACGATGGTCACGGCTAATCGCCGATGGCCATGTTCCGATTCCGCAGGACTGGCCTGAGGCAGACCTGCTGAACCTCGTGCTGCGGGTTTCCGAATTACGGCGCCACCGTCTGCTCACATTTATTGCCCGGACAATCGCGCAGGACATCGTGCGATGCCGGGAAGCGTGAGGACTTCTCAATGATTCTGACCCCCTTCGACCACCAGAGCCCCTATCGCGTCGCCATCTACCTGCGAATGTCCAGTGATAAGCAGAATCGCCGCAGCCCGGAGCAGCAGGAAGAAGAGATCCGCCGCCGTCTGTCGGCGATGGGGTTGTCCTGGACAATCGTCAAGGTCTACCGGGACGATGCCCTCAGCGGCAAGTACCAGCGGAACCGGCCCCAGTACCGTCGGATGCTTGCCGACATTGAATCAGGGCAGCTGAACATCGACCTGATCCTGATGGACACGTTCTCCCGTATCGGCCGGCACGATGAACTGCAGGAACTGCGACGTGAGCTGCGGAATCAGCATGGTGTGCTGATTCTTACGGCCCTCAACAACTTTGCTGATCCGACGACTGTGCAGGGGGAAACATACGCTGCATTCGAGGCCGTGCAGGCACGCAGCGAGAACCGTGAGAAAGCTCATAATGTCAATCGGGCAAAGCGGAATCTCGTAGCCCGCAAGCGGTGGCCCGGCGGCAAACCTCCGTTCGGCTTCAGGCTGGAATCGGAGATTATCGAGAACGGCGGAGCGCGGCTGCGGAAAGAATCCCGGCTGGTGCCAGACCCGCGGACGGACTGGATCGTGAGGCGGATGTTCGAGCGCGCTTCTGCGACCGGTCATGGTCAGACGCTGCTGGCTCGATATCTCAATGAGCACGAGGAGATCCCGGACGAGTACAAGCCCTTCAACGGGTCGACCGTGGGAACAATGCTGGACAACGAGATCTACTACGGCGATTTCGTCTTTCCCAAGAAGGCGACCGATGTCATAAACGATGCCCGCCAGGTGCAGGACACACCTGAGGAGGAGCGGATGCATGTGGAGGACTTCTGTCCTGGGATTGTGGACAGGGAACTGTGGTTTCAGGTGCAGGAAATCCGCGACCACCGGCGCCGCAGCGATGAAGAAGACGGCGGCACGCAGAAGCAGATTGCACCGCTCGCTCCGGGTAAGACGCTGCGGTATCTGCTCACCGGACTTGTGAGATGCGATGCCTGCGGTGCCTCCATGACTCCGACCTCATCCGGACAGAGCAGCACGGCGACCGGGAAATATGCCTACTACCGCTGCCCGCGGGCCGTGGATGGCAACTGCGGCAATCATCGCTACATCCACGAGGGATGGCTGCGTTCCACCGTCGTGGACACGGTGCTGAAACGGCTCTTCCCGATCGGTCAGAATGGCACTTCAGAAGACGTAGCGGCGGCGCTCATGGCCTCGGATCCATTCCGGGAAGTGTTCGGTGAAGTGCGGAGCGAACTGGAAAGGCTGCTTCAACCAACCGGGGAACGTCATGCCGCACTGCAGGCGGAGCTGAAAGATCTCAGACGCCAGATGACCGGATGGCGGCAGTCACTCGGTAATCCAGATCTCGATCCAATGTTGCGTGTAGAGACAGAACAGGACTGGGCGTCAGCGAATCGGCGTGTGTCTGAGATTGAGAGCGATCTGGTGTCGCTGGAGGCCGCTCCAGCGCTGATCGACGGCCTCATCGACGGGAACGTCGTTGCCGAGCGGCTTCAGCGGCTGCATGAAATCCTGGGAAATGGAAATGTGACACGCGGCAATCTCGAACTCGCTCTGCATGTCGATCGGATCGACTGCGATTCCGGTGGCAGGGTGGTGCTGCGTACCTGCAAGCTGGGGGCTCTCGCCGGTGTCATCGACATGCTTGCTGATTCGGAATGCCCGAAGCCCAGCCGAATTGTCCGCCCCCGTCGCCGTGCCCGGCTGAGGGTGGAAGGCATGGGGCGCCGCAATGTGCGGGAGACGCTCGACTGGGCTGCCGATCCACACCGTTTCGCCGGCTTGGACGAACGCTGGTTCCACACAGATGTGTTCCAGATTCCGGAACCAACTGGCTGGTACCAGGATCATGCAGTGGAAGTGGCCCGGCAGCGGGCAGAGGGCCTGACACATCAGCAGCTGGCTGAGCAATTCGGGGTGACGGTGCCGACCATCCGCAAGGCACTCCGTCACGCTGTGAAAGTCGATCCCTCGCTGGCAACGCTGCCGAAAAAGATGCCGCGGCGGCAGTGGCACGTGGACCATGTCGCAGAGGTACTTGCCCGGCACCACGCAGGTATGGGCGTGCCCCAGATGGCCAGGCACTTCTGCAGGAGCGAGCCGACCATCCGCAAGGCGATGGATCACGCCCGGGAGTTTGGCCTACTGGACGACTGAGCCACTGCGTACCTGCACTCACCTTTCCAACTGCCAAGTCGGGGCGTGTGCCCCGGCATGGCAGCCTTTTTTTTACCTCTCAGCAGAACTCAGCTGCAGCATGCTGTTTTTCCTCAGCAGGTTCTCACTCTGCAGCAGGAGTCGGGTTCCGAGGCTGCCAGAAAACGCCGGGACACGGCAGAAAAGCCCGTTACCATTGCGCCGCGAAACCAGTTTCCTGGCGACCGCGGGCAGGGGCATGGGCCACGTTCTGGTGAATTCCCTGTCCGCATTCTTCTGCTGAATTCGATCAGCAGACAGCAGGCCGGTGATCACCCCTGCAAAAGTGGCACTTTGCGTCAGGAGAAATACTGATGTCTGAGATACGGAGCTTGACCGGGTTGCCTGGCATTTTTCTGGCCGGGTTGTGCCTTCTGTCCACCGCCGCACTGGCTGATGATTCCACGAACGAGGAACTGGTTGTCACTTCGGTC
>JAGQPV010000436.1 GCA_020426545.1 Planctomycetaceae bacterium | reverse complement strand
GGAACTGGGGAAGCCCACCTCCCGTATCAGACGGCCAACGGAGATTTCCAGCCGGCTCCCGGTCGCGCGAAAGCCGAGGTCTACAGCCCGGCCGATCTCGACGAAAATCCCACGTTGTCGGACATGACGGAAGCCGCCCTGACGGTGCTTGCCAGGAACCCGAAAGGTTTCTGGCTGCTGGTGGAAGCCGGGGATGTCGACTGGGCCAACCACGACAACAATCTGGACAACTCCATCGGCGCCGTCTTCAGTGGAGAGGCAGCCATACGGGTGGTGACCGACTGGGTGGAGCAACACAGCAACTGGGAGGAATCACTGCTGATTGTGACAGCCGACCACGGCCACTTCCTGGTCCTCGACCAGCCCGAAGCTCTGGCCAGCTCCAAAGCAGAGGCTGCACCGGCAGCAGCAGCCGGCCCCTCGGAAAAAAGACCAGCCAGCAGTCCTTAACGGACTGGCTCAGCCTCGCGCCATCCGGCCTCCTCTCCCCACCGGGGAGAGGACTGAGGTGAGGGGCAGAACGCCCGCTGCTCCCTCCGGCTGTGCCGACAGTCTCTGGGATGCTCTAAGACACTGGCAGACCAGCTGCCAGTGCCACCCTGGAATGCCTGTTTCCGGTTGAGGCGGACCGAGACCCTCCCGGGCAGGGAGGAAATTCAGAACAGTCACGATTCCAGGCGTGTGCCGACCATCCGGCCTCCACTCCCCGCCAGTATAAAGACCAGGGAGAGGACTGAGGCAGGAGGCCGACTGGGGCATACTCCTGCCCGGCCGACAGACTGCTGTCAGCTGGCGGGAGTGCTCGCCGGGGCCGAGGGGCCAACTCCCAGGTCGGCTACGGTCAGCAGGGCCAGAAACGGGATGCCTGCTTCCGCAAAGGCTTCGGCACCACCCTGCAGCCGGTCGACAATGCCCACGGCCTGCACCACTTCGCAGCCGAATTCCCGGGCCCGTTCCGCCGCCTTCAGCGCACTGCCTCCCGTGGTGACGACATCATCCAGAATCACCACCCGCTGGCCGGGCTGCACGGGGCCTTCCACGTAACGGTTGGTGCCGTGCCCCTTGGCTTCCTTGCGAACCATGAAGCCGGTCAGCTCCTGGCCCCGCTCCGCCGCCACCGACAGCATGCCGCCCACAATCGGGTCGGCACCGATCGACATTCCACCGATGGCGTCGTACTCCACATCGGCCAGCAGATCGAGCAGGCCTTCTGCCACCAGATGCAGCCCGTGTGAATGCAGTGTCACCTGCTTGCCATCGAGATACCAGGTGGATTTCTGACCGGAGACCAGAGTGAAGTCACCAAACTGCAGAGCCCGCTCGCGGAACAGCTGAATCAGTCTCTCGCGGTTATCCATCGGTCGCAGCCCTCTCGATATGCTGGTTTTCAAAGTCTGCCGCCGGGCACTTCAGCCTGGCCACGGGGTACTGTTGCGGCGGTAACACCCATCCTCGAACCCGGAAAAGAAGGTGTTCACCCACGGATGATGGACGGGCTTGCCGGTCGTGTCGGCTTCGAGGTTCTCTTCGGCGGGGTAAGTCACCTGGTCCGAACCATCCACCAGGACATGGTACCACGGCTGTTCCCGGGCCGGTTGAGTCGAGTTACTCAGGTACCATTCCGGAGCAGCCCGACACCACGGATCAACAGAGACAACCACTCCCCGGTAACCGTAACGCCGGTGACGAATCACCGTACCAGCGGCAAACACGGGGACGGCGGTGGGCAGGTCAGTCCGTGTAAACTGAGGATTGATCTGTATCATGGCTCCGTTTCCCGAACATTTTCCGACGGGCGACGCTGATTTTCTGTTGCCTCCGGCTGGCATTATATCGCCGGGCGGCAGCGGTTCCAGCAGCTGTGCTTACCGCCTCGCGCGGCCCGTCTCCCGACCCGCGCAGCATCTCTGCCAGTCCCCGCTACCGGACAGCCCGCTACTCCCGCCGCGCAAACTTCAACTGACGGCGCGAACCACAACCCGCCGAATGTCCTCTGGATGCGGTATGACACAGGGCAAGCGGGCGAGTCCCCAATGGCTGCCGGGTTGACGCACACGGGTTTCCGCTCGACCATGACAGAAAGCCCCCGCTGGAGGAACCCTTCGGCGAAACTTCCACAGCCCGCACCGCCCCGTACTGCGGTTGCAGCGGTTTTCCGTCGGTTTTCGAACAATCCCGCACTTCAGCTCACACACACGGACTCGACCATGCCTGCGGAATCAGCCACGTCTTCCCCGGTTCGGCAACCGGTGGCCGGCCAGAACCAGCAGCCGGAAATCCATCTCAGCCACCGCTGGAAATGGTCCAGCCAGCAGGCCATCAGCTTTCTGATGCAGCAGGGCGTGGAGAACCCCGACGTGATTTCTCTGGCCGCCGGACTGGTCGATCCGGCCTCGCTGCCCGTCGCGGAAACCCGTCAGGCCGTGCAGGAACTGCTGGCCGTGCCGGCCCGTGGACGACAGGCCCTGCAGTACGGAACCACAGCCGGAGTCGAGCCGCTCCGCCGGCAGCTGGTGCAGCACCTGGCCCGGCTGGAGAATGTCGAGCCCGACAGTCTGGGAATCACCCCGCAGCAGATCGTGGTCACCACCGGTTCCCAGCAGCTGCTGTCCGTGCTCTCGGAAATTCTGTTCGATCCGGGCGATATCTGCCTCGTGGCGGCCCCCACATACTTCGTTTATCTCGGCGTGCTGGAAGGTGTGGGAGCCCGCGCGGTTCCCGTGCAGACCGACAACGACGGGATGCGGATGGACGACCTCGAACGGCAGCTGGGGCTGCTGGAACAGGCCGGCGAGCTGGACCGGGTCCGCATGATTTATGTGGTCAGCAGCTACGAAAACCCCAGTGGTGTCAGCCTGTCGGCCGACCGCCGCGAGCAGCTGGTGGAAATTTCCCGGCGGTGGTCGCGGGAAAACCGCATTCTGGTGCTGGAAGATGCCGCCTACCGCGAGCTGCGCTACGACGGGCCGGAACTGCCTTCCGTCTGGAGTTTCGACCGCGACCGTTCCTCGGTCATCCTCGCGCAGACGTTTTCCAAGAGTTTCGCTCCCGGCCTGCGGGTGGGATTTGGCGTTCTTCCGCAGGAACTGGTGGCCCCGTTCTGCGACAGAAAAGGCAACGAGGACTTTGGTTCCGCCTCCTTCTGTCAGCATCTGCTGGCACAGGTGCTGGCACAGGGCCAGTACCAGTCCCACGTGGAAGAGGTCCGCCGCGCCTGCCGCATCAAACGGGACGCCCTGCTGCAGGCGGCGGAGCAGTATCTGGCACCGCTGGAGGGTGTCAGCTGGCTCCAGCCGCACGGAGGGCTGTATGTGTGGGCCACCGTGCCCGAGCACATTTCCACCGGCTTCGACAGTCCGCTGTTCCAGCACGCCGTGCAGCAGACCGGCGTGATGTATGTACCCGGTGAACTGTTCTACGCGGGCGAACCGGCCGGCAGACGCCGCTGTCAGATGCGGCTGAGTTTCGGCGTGGAAGAGCCCGATACCATCCGGGAGGGAATCCGGAGGCTGGCCGAAAGCATTCGCGCCATCACTTCCTACCAGTCTGTCACTTCCTACCAGTCTGTCACTTCCTGACAGTCTGTCACTTCCTGCAAGTTGGTCGAATTCCGTCTGCATCCGCTCGACGCACTGGCCCGGCCGGACTTGGAAGCCGGACCGGGCTCAGCCTGTCGCATCAGGTCATTCGGGAAGTGCTTCCGGGCTGAGGCCCACATCCACAATACTGCAGGCCTGAATCACGTTCAGGCCCATCTCCGTGGCGCGGGCAATCAGCTCCGGGCTGTCGCTGCCGGGATTGAACCAGACTTCGCCGGGCTGGCAGTTCCGGATCTCTTCCAGCAGAGTCAGCCCGATATGCGGCGGGAGGTACACGCTCACGCGGTCCAGCGGCCCCGGCGGCAGTTCCTTCAGCGAAGGCCACGCCTTCAGCCCTTCGATCTCATCGGCCTTCGGATTCACGGGATACACCAGATAGCCCTGCGCCGCGTGCGCCCGGACCGATTTGTTTCCGTATTTGGATCGGTCCTGACTGGCACCAAGAATCGCCACCACCGGCTGCGTCATCGTTCTCACTCCATGAATATCATCGGCCACGCGACAGAACTGGCTCAGCAGGCAGCCCGGCGCCAGCCACAGTGGCCTTACTGCTGTTTGAGACCGGCGGTGTAGTCGTCGTACCGCTGCTGAATGCTTTCCTGCGAAGGCGTTTCTCCAGCCGAAATCCGCACCCGGTACTGCATTTCCAGCGGTTCTTCTTCCGTCACCTGTGCCTTGTAGAACGCACCAAACCGGCCATAGGGCCTCTCGGAATACAGCGAGGGACGGGGCTGGCCGGGCGCTTCAAAGTACTCTGCCGTGTACTGCTGCCCTTCCAGCGGGAAAGTCATGGCCAGCCAGTTGAGGTTGATATGGGCCGGCGGATCGCCCTTATCGCCGACCTGGAACGCTTCAGCCTGCTGCGGAAATCCTTCCGGGCGGATGTAGCGGGCACTCTTGGAATCTGCCACCGGCTGAGCCGCCCGGAACTGAAAACCCGCGTGCTGCCGGTCTCCGCTGAGCTGAATTTCTCCCCGCCTGCTGGTCAGCACCGTCGACCAGTCGATCACCCACGTCGGCGGGGAAGATTCGTTGCCAGGCTCCACGGTGACCTTCACTGTCCGCAGTTCGACAATCACCGGCTTGCCGTCGGCGTCGTTCCAGTTGATCTCGGCGGTCATCGTGGCCTGGTCGGCACCGGCTTCCTGTTTCACGAAGCGAACGTGCTTCAGATGAGCACCTTTCGTGCAGTGCCAGAAATCGTAATTCCCGCCTTCACTGGTGCTCGTCTTGTTCCAGCCGACATACAGCCCGCGGTGATGGGTATACAGCCCGCCCGGCCCTTTGGTGATAATCTGGTCGCTGCCGGGCCCGAAGACATGGTGGTACACCTTGTAGGTTTCCAGCAGCCGCTCGGGGGTGCTGGCATCGTAGGCGTACATGTACCGCAGGACGGGCGATTTGCCGTAGTACAGGTCGCACTGGCCCTGCTGCGGATGATCGTCCCAGCGGAATCCGGTTTCGCCCGCCATGGCAGCCTGCGGCAGGCCGGTACCGGCCGCGAGAACCAGAGAAGCCAGAATGCCGGAGACAGTGGTCAGGAAGTCTCTTCTGCTGTGCATCGCGCCGCTGCTTTCCATCTCGGTGAGTGCCGGTTGAAGCGGACAGCAGACCGGGAACCCGGCAGAAACAGATTTTCCGCCGTTCGAACCGCAGCGGAAGCCCCCCGCCGCCTGGTTATCTTTCGCCGAAGGGAAAGACAAATTCCTCG
>JAGQPV010000435.1 GCA_020426545.1 Planctomycetaceae bacterium | reverse complement strand
TGGACGGCTGGAAGGGCCTCGTGGGCAGCCCCGTCAGCCGGGCGAAGATGAGCGAAGAAGAACTGAAAGCCGCACAGGAAAAGGCCGACGCTTCCATGCGGGAACACTGGAGTGTGGAGGACGGCGTCCTCGTGTTCGACGGTAAGGGCCAGAGCCTCGTCACCGCGAAGGACTACGGCGATTTCGAGTTCTATGTGGACTGGAAGATCAAAGAGAAGGGCGACAGCGGCGTCTACCTGCGCGGAACCCCGCAGGTGCAGATCTGGGATTACAAACTGCGGAACATCGGTTCGGGCGGTCTGTACAACAACCAGAAAAACCCCAGCAACCCGCTGGTTCTGGCCGACAACCCCGTCGGCGAGTGGAACACCTTCCGCATTCGCATGGTGGGCGAGAATGTGAGTGTCTGGCTGAACGACAAGCTGGTCACCGACAACGTGCCCCTGGAGAACTACTGGGAACGCGACAAGCCGATTTACTCCACCGGTGCCATCGAACTGCAGAACCACGGAAACACCCTGTATTTCCGCAACATCTACATCAAAGAGCTGCCCCGGAACTGAGCACCGTTCCTCAGAGGATGGCCCTCGCTCTACATCGCGTGTGCTTCCGCAGGCAGCGGTTTCCAGAGAAACTTCTGCCAGCCGGGAGGCCAGCCGACAATCAGGCAGCGGGACTGCCCGAGTGGTCCCGCCGGCTCTGATTCCATCCACTGCGGCGAACTGCAGTTGGCGCAGGGAGGTGGAGTTCCGAATGCCCGCCTGCCATGACAGCTGAAACATGCTGCGGATCCTCTGTCAGCGAATCTCAATCCACTGGATGCTGGTGCTGGCCTGCTGGCTGGCACTGGCTTCCTGCATGGCCATGTGGCCTGGCCGACCGACCATCGACGAGGTGGCCGAAGACGGCGAGCTGAGATTTCTGCCGCAGAATGTTCCCTCCCGCCAGGCGGAACAGCTGTTTCACTCAGCCTTCTCGCGGGACATTCTCAACAGCAGTATCGTGGTTGTCATCCGCCGGCCGGGACGCCCCGAAGGACTGGTGACGGCCAGCGAAAACCCGCTGCAGAACGATTTCGATTTCATCGAACAGGTTCTTCGCCCCCGTCTCGAGGCGGCCCTCCAGGCCGCAGCCGTCGACTCGTCCGCCGGGCGGTCACCGTTATCGGCCGATCAGCCGCCCGCTGACGGGCTCGCGGCGACTTCGCCTGCGGCTGAAGCAGGGGGAGCGGAACCTGATGCCGGTTCCCGTACGGTGGCTCCATCCACCCGGCCGATCGACCGGCACGTTCCCGCCTGGAAGATCCGCACCTTTGCGGATGACACCATCGGCCATCTGCTGATCAGCGAGGACCGGCAGGCGACTCTGCTGATTGTGGAACTGACCACGGAATTCCTGGACCGTCACAACTGGCCGCTGGTCCGCGCGGTCGAGCAGCTTGTGCAGCCCTTCAGCCCGCTGAGAAGACATCCCGATCCGCAGTTCCGTATCCCGCCCGGACTCGATCTGACACTCAGCGGCACGGCGACCGTCGGTCGGGATTATGGTCGGTCCATTCGCAGTGCCGCCCGCTTTGTCACCTGGGTGGCACCAGTGGTCACCACCCTCGTCCTGATCATTGCGACCCGCACACCACTGGTGGTGCTGGTGATCCTGGCCACCGGACTGCTGACCGCCCGCATCTCGCTGGCCCTGTTCAGCCTGATGGCGGCCGCCGGTTGGCTCACATTGTTTGCCGGCGTCGAAATCTACATGACCATTGCCCTGTATGGGGCCTGCACCGCCAGCGGCCTGGCCTTTCTGTCCCGTTACCGGGAAGCCCTGGAGGCCGGGGCAACGCTGGACGACGCCGTGGCACTGGCCATTGCCCGCAGTGCCCGGGTCACCTGCACCATGGCCGCCACCTCGCTGGCCAGCGCCGCCATGCTGCTGCTGACGGAGTTCGAGAAGTTTGCCCAGGCCGGCGTGGGGCTGATTGTTGCCCTCTGCGTGGCAACCGCAGCCAGCCTGACTCTGCTGCCGGCGCTGGTGCGGCTGTGCGGGCCTTTACTGCTGTGGCCCCATATCACCCGCGAGCGCATCCGGGATTCGGCCGGCTGGATATCCCCGCGAAACCTGCTGGGCCAGCTGGCCCTGCGGCGATGGCTGGATTACCAGCGACGCCGCACCATTCAGCTGCTGGTGGAATTTCCCGCCCGCACGGGAATGGCGGCCCTGCTGGCCCTGGCTCTGCTGGCCTGTCTGTCCACTCTGGTTCGCGGCCCGCTGCGGTACGGGTTTCTGTCGGAACTGTCGGAAGGCCACCCCAGTATCGACGGCACCCGCGCGGCCCAGGAGCATTTTGCCGCCGGTTCCACCAGCCCCATCACGCTGCTGCTGGAGAATCCAGAAGTCGACTTTACCGCACCGCGGGGAATTGCCGCCGTCGGTCGCCTGTCCCGCGAACTGTTCAACCGGCGGGAAAGCCTGGGAATTGCCGACCTGCGAAGTGTCGCAGCCCCCTTCGGACTGACTTCCCGAGCCCTGGAATCCGAGCAGCGGCGGGCCGACGAACTCGCCCGGATGACGTTGACCCGTCAGATTGTGGAACGCCGCATCCGCGAGAAGAAAATTACCGATATCTACGTGAGCGACCAGCCCCGGCTGCGGGACCATGTCACCCGAATTGATATCGTCCTGCAGTCCGACCCCTTCAGCCGTCAGAGTCTGCAGCGGTTCGGCGAGCTGCGTACCGTGCTGGGAGACCTGCTGTCAGACAGCTCGCTTGCGGGCTCGGGTATGGAGTTCTTCGGGGCCACGGCCAGCCTGAACGACCTGCAGACCGTCACCGATCGCGACCGTCAGCAACTGGTGCTGCTGCTGCCAGTCGCGGTCCTGCTAGTGACCATCGTTCTGCTGCGGCAGCTGCCGGTCGCCGTGCTGCTCGTGTGCTCCCTGCTGTTGTGCTGCCAGACAGCGGCCGGGCTGACGGCCATTCTGTTTCAGCTGGGCAGTGCGGGCGATGCCGGCGGCCTGGAATGGAAGATGCCAGTGTATCTGTTTGTCCTGCTGCTGGCTGCCGGAACCGATTTCACCCTGCTGCTGCTCGATCAGGTCCCCAGGGAGCAGGATGCACACGGGCCCGTGCAGGGTGTGACTCAGGCCCTGCTTCGCACCGGCCCGGCGATTTCCGTCTGCGGATTTCTGACGGCCGCTCTGGGGGGAATGCTGCTGCTCAGCTCGCTGTCCGGTCTGCGGCAGCTCGGCCTCGGGCTGATGATCGGTTCCCTCCTGGCCGCTTTCGTCGTTCGCCGACTGATGATTCCCGCCTGGCTGGTCCTGCGGTACAGCGGTCAACTGGGCCACCTGACGCAGTCCGCCTCCCGTTCCACTCTGCCGGGCAGCGGGATGATGTCCCGGCCGTCCGATTCCGGGGAAGCTCCCGCTCCGGCCGCCGGCCCCATCCGGACTTCCGTCCCGGGACTGGCACCACCAGAGAACTCCGATCAGACAGACAGGCCGGACTGACGCACGAAGCCGCCCCCGATAGCCCCCCCGAGACAACACCAGCAGACCGTCCCCCGCCGGAGAAACAGCCGGGAACCTGCCTGAGAACAGCCGGGAAGCAGCACCCGGCAATCAGTGGAGCATCTCACTCCCTTCAGGCCCCGATTTCCCCGGACGGTTCTGTTTCTGGTATGATGCAGGGGCCACCGTACACCACCTTCAGCCAGGGCGATGCTCCTGAACCAGCCCCTCGGAAAGGTGTTCAGGACAGGCTTCCTGGCAGTTACCCCTGGAACCATTGGTTGTTTCATGTCCCGCGAGGAACTGACGGACGAGGTTCTGGCCGCCTGGCTCGACGAGCAGCTGTCGTCCGGTCTGATGGCCGAGATTGAGAAGGAGCTGCGCAGCTCCGAATCACTCCGGCTGCGGGTAGCCGCCCTGAGCCAGCGGCGGGATGAAGGGGTGCACACGGTGGGTGCCATCTGGCGCAGGCAGCGGCTGAGCTGTCCGCCCCGCTCGACACTGGGCAGTTACCTGCTGGGTACGCTGACGGACGCCGAGAACGAGTACCTCGAGTTCCATCTGCACACGGTGGCCTGCCGGGCCTGCCTGGCCAATCTGGATGATCTCGAAAGCCGCCAGTCAGAGGCCGCCGGCAGCGAAACCACGGAACGCCGTCGCCGCATCTTCGAGACCTCCGCCGGCTACCTCAAACGGCCCTCCGCCGACTGAACCTGCAAGGCCCCGCCGCCAGGCCACAGACCGGTCGACTCTCGCCGATTCCGATATATATCGGGAGATCCCGGTGCCGGCCGCTGGGAATTTCTTAATCTGCCCGAGTGCTGTAACTGGTTCAACACGAAAAGCTTGTCATCGGCCGCTCTCTTCACCGCACCAGCCTGGCGGGAGAATCTACTTGACGGGCTGACCGGCGGTGAGCAGACTGAACTTGACCTGTCTGATGCTCATCTTCGAGCGACGTGGTGAATTTCAGTCCCCAGCGGTCACTCCCGCGACCGGACTTGCCCTCCTGCTGCTGCAGGCTGCCTTCCGCAGAATGGGCTTTTCGCAGAGGAACCGGCCAGCCGCCAGGCGGCAGCCACCTGATGCATTCGACTGTTCAGGCTCCTCCCACAAACTGCCGTGGATTTCACTGAATCGGAATTACCTGCACAGGGGCAGTCCGTTCTGAACGGCGCCCTGTGCTGCAGATGTTGCCGGACTGCCTGCCAGCAGAATCCGGTGGAAGCCGGTCGCTGTGCAGCGTCCACCGGTTTCCGGTGATCATGTTCTGACTGCGTCTGTTAATCAGTGAGGCTTACAGCACAGCTTCCGTGCGGAGTGCCGGGTGAACCAGTGGTTCTGAAAGCAGGTTTCCACCCCCTGATGGTGTGATTCTGCTGAGCTGGCTCCCCCGGTCTTTCGCTCTGATGTCATGCACCCCCGTGGATGCATCGATCCAGCCGATTCCGGCCTCCATCGTGAGAGATGAAGGGACACGTCATTATGATTCAGAACGAACACTCCTCAGTCACCGTCCGGCTGATCGAGGAATACGCCACGCTCGAGTTCATTCTGCTGGGCGACCTGCGGGACCTGCTGGAAGATGATTTTGACGAGCGGACCCGGGCCTGGCTGACAGCCGTCATCAATGCCCTGTTTGAAACGGTTCCCCGCGAATTTGAGCTGCAGGAACAGCAGGGATACCTGACGCACGTTCTGGAAGAATTTCCCAACTGGACTCCGCAGGTCGATCAGCTGCGGGCCGAACGGAGAGAAATTCATAACCGACTTCTGGAATTGCGGACGCTGCTGCTGGCCAATAA
>JAGQPV010000434.1 GCA_020426545.1 Planctomycetaceae bacterium | reverse complement strand
ACAGGCGGAGGGCGGGCTTACGGACGTCCGCAGGATTTCTCCGGGACGCAGCCGGTGCTGTACCGCAACCTGGGGGAGGGCCGCTTTGAAGAGGCGACGACATCAGTCGGGCTGGAGGTACTCAACCCGGCCACCGGCCGACCGATGGCCAAGTCGCTGGGCGTGACCTTCGGCGATTTCAACGGAGACCGGCGGCCGGATATTTTCGTCTCCAACGATACCGTGCAGAACTTTCTGTTCGTCAGCACACCGGGCGGCGGGTTCGAGGAACAGGCGATTCTGACGGGCGTGGCCTTCGACCAGAACGGCCGGGCCCGCGGCGCGATGGGCCTCGACCTCACGCGGTTTCGCGGGGGCGACTCGCTGGGCATCGCGATTGGTAACTTCGCCAGCGAGATGACCGCGCTGTATGTTTCGCAGCCCGAGGCCATGCAGTTTACCGATGAAGCCGTGCCCAGCGGCCTGGGCCCGCAGACCCGGCTGGCCCTCACGTTCGGCGTGTGCTTTCTGGATGTGGACCTCGACGGACGCGAAGACCTGCTGACCGCCAACGGCCACCTGGAGGAAGAGATTCACCGGGTGCAGCCGGCCCAGCACTACGAGCAGCCGCCGCAGCTGTTCTGGAACGCGGGCGAGGCAGCAGCCACCGAGTTCCGCCTGCTGACCGCTGAGCAGACGGGCAACGAATTTGCGAAGCCGCTGGTGGGCCGCGGCGCAGCCTTTGCCGATATCGACGCCGATGGCGACCAGGACATGCTCATCATGACCGCTGGTGGCCGGCCCCGGCTGCTGCGAAACGACACTGACCACGGACACCACTGGATCCGCTTCCAGCTGGAAGGCACACAGTCCAATCGCGACGCCATCGGCGCGATGGTGGAACTGAAGACCGCTGCGGGCCTGCAGTACCGCCAGGTGATGCCAACCCGCAGCTACCTCTCGCAGGTGGAACTGCCGGTCACATTCGGGCTGGGCACCGCGGAAGTGGTGGAGCAGGTCACGATCCGCTGGCCACGCGGAGCCGTGACCACGCTCGAGCAACCGGCCATCGATACACAGCACACCGTGCGGGAACCGGTCGAACAGACTGCGGGGGAACAGGGCGGCTGACAGTCTGGTGGAGGATTTGTTCCGTCTGATACTGCAGCAGCAGCCGGGGCTGCAGTGCGGACGGATACTCTTGGTTTACGGGGTTAATTCTCGTCCGACAGGCTGACTGCAGTGCCCGGGCTGATCCAGCCCTCGTATAAAGCACCATCGGTGTGCCAGGGGTTCCCCTCGCCGTTTTTCCCTGCCCGCACTTTATGAAACCCTTCCACAACCTTAAGTTGAGCAAGGTGGCCTGTCTGCTTGAGGTCGTCGAACAGTTTATCGCGTTCCGCATCAATATCGGCTGCGGTTTCATGCGTAATCTGCCCGGTTGTATGGCTGAGGCCCACCCGCCTGTCGAAAATGGCGGAACCCAGCCAGACGGGCCGATTGTCGGTATCCAGCCTGTCGGACTTCCAGAACCGCACATGATGCCGTTCGCGGGGATCGGGGCCCACGGGCTGCTCGAATGACAGATCCTCCTTGCGACCAAAGAGGTATTCACTGCTGACGGGAGCCTCATCGTCGGGCCGTTTGAAAACGGAAGCCTCGGCAATCTCCAGCGAACTTTTGAGCGTCAGCGGATCGGCCGGATACCATTGGGCCTCAATCATAATAGCCATGACCTCGGCCTTTGTGCCGACGAGGGCCACATTGAGCGGGTCGGCGGGAATCCCATCGGCCGTGTAGGTCATCCCCGCCTGCCCTTCCAGTTCGGGGTGTCGGCTGGCATACCGTTTCCAGTACTCGGGCATCACCAGGTAAGCGGCGACGAAGTAAATCACAAGCACCACGAGTGCCACCAGTCCCCAGCGTTTCCACTGATTCCCGTGTTCTGTTTTCGCGGATACTGACTGGTCGGACATGTAAGTGACTTCTGAAAGTGGGGTAACATCAAACGTAGAGCGCAGTGAAAATGTTCCAGGCGGGCAGTGCTGGATTTCCTGACGGGCGGGTTGTGAACAGGCAATTCTCACATAAACAGAACCCTGAGGATATACTCACCACTTCAGCAGCGAGGTTCAGGAAACCATTTTCGCCAGGGAAAGGGAATCTGCCGATGACGACAACAGGCGATTGCAGGCAACTCGCGGGGCAGGTCATCGCCGGCGCGCTGTCATGTGCTCTGCTCGGCTTTCTGATCGAGGCATTCGGCTTCTGGAACGGCCCGCATCCCGGTCCCGGAATCCGCCTGCCATGGATCGGCCCAGCCGCTGGTGCGGCCATTGGCACGCTGATTGGCCTGACTGCTGGTGGCGTTCGTCTGCGGGGACTGGCAAAACACGCGATCATCGGCGTTCTATGGGGGATTGTCGCGGGTCTATTCGTGGGGGCGTGGGGCTTCCCGCTGTTCATGCTCGATCTGGACGGTCCGGAACAAATTAACCCCTACAGCAAAGAATTGGCAGGTTTTCAGCTGATCGGAATTCCATGGGGAATCTGCCTGGGGATGGCTGGTGGACTGCTGGCCGGGTGTGTGTTTCATGGATGCCGGAAAATCGCACCGCGAAATGTGGCGGAACCACACTGATTAAGATGGGCCGGCTTGCAGTCCGTACTCTGAATTACGGCGGGCAGCGGCAAATTAGAGAACCAGAGCCACGAGGAAAAAACACGCGATCAGACTGAGACCGAACAACGGGATCGCAAAGGCCACCGTCAGCAGCAGCACGCCCTCGCCCCTGAATATGGCCAGCCCGCGGAGGCGGCAGGCGATCGCTACCATCGTCCAAGCCCCAATCAGGGGAATCCAGAACCTGAGCTGATCCCACACCGTTACATACAGGACTCCAAACCAGGTCCAGTTCGGAAGCTTCAAACCATAGTCGTTCAGCAACAGCTGTAACCCTCCTCGAATGACACAAATGGCTCTGATAATGGCTCCGTGCAGCAGGCAGATGCCGACCGCAATCAGAATCCAGCCCCGCTGCTCCCGTTGAACCTTCTGCCGCTGTTTTTCGAGCAGCGGGTGGAGGGACGACATGGCGACAACTCACACAGGAGGCGGGTAATTCGGTTCACCTGGGGTCAGTCCGTACTCTGAATTACGGCGGGCAGCCGCGCGTCGGCATTCACCGCGCGGAACATGGACGCGGCCGAGTCGCGACCGAACTGTTTCTGCTTCCGCCGCACGACCGGGTAACCCAGCCGGGCCAGAAAGGAATTCGGCCGGGAAAAGGCGAGAATATCGTACCACACCTGGTCAGTCTGCCGGTCCCACTCAATCAGGAACCTTTCTTCGCCCTGCTCCACATGCCGGGGCAGCGTGCCATAGGCAAAACCAAACCGGGTGAGCGGCCCCTGCTCATCGACCGCATACACAATGCGGCACGAGTTGGTCCACCAGAAGCCCACGGCCCAGCCCATGATGGCCACCACCTGGCCCGGTTCGAGCGGCGTCTCGGGCGACCAGGGTTTCACCCAGCCCAGCTGGAACTGCTCCCACCGCCGCAGTGCGGTACAGGCCCCCTGAAACACCGCTTCGCCGGAACCCAGTTCGATGCGGGTGCGGTCGACCACGTAACCGGTCGGAGGTGTGCCGGCAGTGGCCCCCACCGCCTGGTAGCTGAAATCCTGCGCAGCCTGCTCCTGGAGGAACTGACGCAGCGATTCTGGTGAGGGCTGCTGCAGCGACAGAGTTCGCATGCGGGGTTCATTCCAGCACCGGGTCTGTGCCGCGGCGCATCTATTGATAAACTCTCCGGGAGATGAAACCATCATAGGCGCAATTCATTCCGCTGCCCAACCGGGAGTTCGCGTGTCGAACCAGCCAACCACGGAATCCAGCCCTCCTGCAGAGAGCACACCGCCGGTCGTCCTGCTGACGGGTGCATCGGGCTATGTCGGCGGGCGACTGATTCCGCTGCTCGAACAGCAGCCGGTCAAACTGCGCTGCCTCGCCCGCAGCCCGGAAAAACTGCGTCAGGTGGTCCAGGATTCCACAGACATTGTCCGGGGGGATGTGCTGGATCCCTCGTCGCTGGAACCGGCGCTGGAAGGCGTCCACACGGCGTATTACCTGGTTCACCTGATGTCCGGCTCGCAGGACTTCGAGAAAGAAGACCGCCAGGCAGCGGCGTACTTTGCCCAGGCGGCCCGGAAAGCGGGCGTCCGGCGGATCATCTACCTCGGCGGGCTGGGCGAAGATGCCGATCCCGACCTGTCGCCCCACCTTCGCAGTCGCCACGAAGTCGGCCGCATCTTCCGGGAATCCGGCGTCGAGACAATCGAATTCCGGGCGGGAATGGTGCTCGGCGCGGGAAGTCTTTCGTTTCAGTTGATGAAGTCTCTGACGGACCGCCTGCCGGTGATGCTCTGCCCCCGCTGGCTGACGACATCCACTCAACCGATTGCCATCAATGATGTGCTGGCCTTTCTGCTGGCAGCGAAAGATCTGCCGCCGGGGGAAAGCCGCATCATCGAAATCGGCAGTCCCGATGTGATGAGCTACGGCGACCTGATACGGGAGTACGCCCGGCAGCAGGGGCTGCGTCGGTCGCTGATTTTTGTTCCCGTGCTGACACCCTACCTGTCGGGCCTGTGGCTGGCTCTGGTGACACCGGCCAGCTTTACGGTGGGCCGGCACCTGATTGAAGGGTTGAAGAACCCGACAGTCGTCCGGGATCCTCAGGCCATGGAGGCGCTCGGGGTTCACCCCGTCGGAGTCACAGAGGCCATCAGGCAGGCGATTCAGGAATCTGACGCGACACCATGATTCCCAGCCTCTGTGAAATCTGTCGCCACCTGCGGGAAGTGCGTTCCGGCAGGGGCTCCCGCTTTCTGCTGTGTGAAAAGTCGCAGACGGACAGCCGCTTCCCGAAGTACCCGCCTCAGCCGGTGCTCCAGTGTGCGGGATACGCTGAGCGGACAGCCGGCACCAGCCCGGCAGACTCAACCTGAAGTGGCCTGCAGCTGGCTGTGGCGGAAACAGGTCATCAGGTGATCGTTCACCATGCCCGTGGCCTGCATGAAGGCATAGCAGATCGTACTGCCCACGAAGCGAAACCCCCGTTTCTTCAGGTCTTTGCACATCGCGTCGGACTCGGCCGTGGTGGCGGGGACGTCCTGAATGTCCTGCCACGTATTCTGCCGGGGAGTGCCGTCGACAAACTGCCAGATGTAGGCATCGAACGAGCCGAATTCCTCCTGCACGGCCAGAAAACAGGCCGCGTTGCTGATCGACGACGCAATTTTCAGCCGGTTGCGGACAATCCCCGCATTCTCCAGCAGGCTGGCCTGCTGCTGTTCGCCGTATTCG
>JAGQPV010000433.1 GCA_020426545.1 Planctomycetaceae bacterium | reverse complement strand
ATTTTCATGGGACGGCCCAGCGGGCTGATGTTCTCTTTCCGCGGATCGACCTGCATCGCCTCGCAGATCGAACAGAACAGATCGGCCACGGACACCGGGTTGTCTTCCACCTGCATGCCATCGGCCGAGGCGCGGCCGATGACCTGGCCGCCTTTCACGCCGCAGCCGGCAACGGCCGCGTTGAACACGCGGGGGTAGTGGTCGCGACCGCCCCGGGGATTGATGCGGGGGGTGCGGCCGAATTCGCCCATCCACAGGACGAGCGTGCTGTCGAGCAGGCCCCGTTCCCGCAGATCGGCAATCAGCGTGCCCATGCCGGGATCGACCTGGCCGGCCAGCGTTTTCGTGCGATCGAAGTTGTCGGCATGGGTATCCCATCCGCCCGACACGACTTCCACAAAGGTCACGCCGGCTTCCACCAGCCGCCGGGCCAGCAGGCAGCCCCGACCGAACTGCGTGGCACCGTAACGGGCAATCAACTGGGGAGATTCGCTGGCGAAGTCGAAGGCCTGCGTTTCCTCACTGGTCACCAGGCGGGCGGCCTTGCCGTAAATCTGCCGGTGATTGCCCACCACCGTGCTGCCGCCGCGGGCGGCGAATTCGCCTTCCAGCTGATCAAGCAGGCCCAGCCGCCGGTCGAGACGTTTTTCCTGGACCGGGCTGCCGACGTTCCTGGGCAGCGAACCCGGGTTGGACACCACGAACGGATCGTAATCGACACCCAGGAAGCCAGCCCCCTGGGACGGTCCTACCGAGACGACCGCCGGCAGAGATCGGTCGGGGTCGGCCGTTTCCTTCGCCAGGCAGGCGGCCAGCGAGGGATGTTTCACACTGCCGGAAGGAATATAGCCGGTGTGCATCTGCCAGGTGGCCCGCTGGTGGTTGCCTTCGCGGTTGGTCATCGAGCGGATCAGCGCGATGTCCTGCATGGCGGCGGCTGTGGTTTCCCAGCCGCTGGCAATCTGAATGCCGGGCACTGCGGTTTCGATGGCTTCGGTTTCGCCACCGTTCTCGGTGCCGGGACGGGGATCGAAAGTCTCGAGCTGGCTCGGCCCACCCTGCATCCACAGCAGAATCACCGAGCGACCCTGCCGGCGGAGTTCTTCCGCCCCGAGGCCGATGACATCGCGAAAGCCCAGCGTGCCGGCAGCCAGCGAGGCAGCGGACACCTGATGCAGAAACCGGCGACGGGAGAAACCACCCCGGCGGGGTACGAGCTGTTCGTATGTGAAAGCAGTCATGATTCGTCAGTCCTGTGATCAGGAGGTGATGTGCGGGAAAACGATCCGGGTTGTGGGCAGGGGTCGGTGGTCAGGGATCAGGATTCAGGGAAGAGAAGTCTCCTGACTCCACCCCTCGGGAGAGTCGCCTGAGGAAAGACCACGCCCTTCCTGCGTCAGGGCGTGCCACCCCGGATACTGGCCTGGAAGCGACCGGTCCATGCACAACTTTTCCTTTGCGACGGGTGGCATGCACCACGCTTGCGCGGGCATGTTCTGGCATATTTCCTTGTCGTCAGCTGGCCTCACATGCCCATCCCGCTGACGCGGATATGGGCATGGAACACGTGGTCGTCAGTCAGGATTCCGGGAAGAGAAGTCCTCACCCCAACCCCTCTCCCGCAGGCGGGCAGAGGGGCGGAAGACAAGACACGGGTGGACCAGCCACCCGTGGCACCCGGCGAAGACACTGGCAGACATGCTGCCGGTGCCACGCCGACTGTTCCGGGTTGAGCAGAGACATGAGAGCGGGCCGTCACGTCAGCGGCGGGTCAGGAATTCGCTTGAGTTGAGCAGGCTCCACATCAGGTCTTCGAACGCTTCGATCCGGTCGCCGGTCTGCTGCCGGTAGCGGAGGGCGATTTCGATTTCCTTCGCCGTCGGCTCGCGGGAAAGCACCAGCAGATACAGTTCCTGAACGACGGTTTCGTCGTCGTCAAACTGACGGAGAATCCGGCCCAGCCGCGTGTTGCCATCGCCGCGAATCAGGTTGTGAACCGCTGGCGAGTTCATCAGAAACAGAGCCTGCGGCACGTTGCCGGTGATGTCGGCCTGCGAGGTGGACGGATCGAAACCGAACAGATCGTTGAACTGGGTCCGCTCGTTTGAGAACAGGGCTCCCGGACCGCGACCGGGTGGCGCCATGCGTTCGCCCAGCTGTGAAACTCCCAGCACCTGAATCAGGGCTTCATAGACCTGGTCGCCCCGCAGGCGGGTCGCGGACGCTGCGGCAAAGGGCACGGTGTCCGCACCGGCCGGGGTGCCCTGCACCTGCCGCTGCCAGGCTTCCGTCAGCAGGATGGTGCGGAACAGCCAGCGGGTGCTGTGCCCCGACTGCACGAACCCCTCGACCAGCAGCTCAAGCACTTCGGGCAGCTGCGGGCTGCGCTCCGGGCCAATATCGTCCACCGGCGTGTAGAAGCCAGCCCCGGTGAGTTCCGTCCAGATGCGATTCACATAGGCCCGGGCGAACCACGGGTTTTCCGGCGAGGTGATGGAAGCGGCCAGGGCTTCCCGGCGATCCAGATCCGGCAGGGTGGCTCCCGGGCCATCGCCACTGACGAAAAACCGGGGGTCGATCCGCGTGCCGGGCGAGGCCGGGTTCTCCAGATCGGGCATGAAGTATTCGCCGGGCCGGTTGCGGCCCTGCAGCAACATGGCCAGCTGCTCGTACTCGGCTCGGCTGAGAGCCATGTCGCTGTCGGCATCCAGCCGGCTGAGAATCTGATCGAACCGCTGTTCCAGCGGCGTGCCTTTGACTTCCGCCTTCGTGAGTTTGCCGTCGCGGTTTCGGTCCAGCCGCCGCATCACCTGTTCGACCGTGGGCTGGCCGATGCCGCCGGGTGCCCCGCGCCCGGCATTGACGGAAGCGACAATGAAGGTTCGCTTGTTCGCATCCGGGCTCCGCTGAATGCGAATGCGGGGGAAATAGGCTGCCAGGGTATGAAAGTCGTCGCGGGTCCAGCGGTCGGTGGGGTGGTTGTGGCAGTTGGCACACTGAATCTGAATGCCGGTGAAGATCCGCGAGGTCTCGGCGGCGACTTCCGTGGCTTCCGCCCCGTGGGCGAAGATCAGGGCGGTGGCGCCTTCTTCCCGCACATCGCCCGTGGCGGTGATGAGGTCTCCAGCGATTTTATCCCAGCCCCGGTCCTGCTCCAGCTGCTCCTTCATCCAGGTTTCAAAGCTGTTGCGGGCCAGCGGAGCCCGCTGGTCGGTCGCCCGGCTGAAGATGACATCCCGCCAGTAGCGGGACCAGTTCGCGGCGAATTCCGGCGAGGCCACCAGGCGGTTGATCGTCCGTTCCCGCTTGCGGCGATCAGGATTGATGCCGAACAGCGTGACATCGTCCGGCGAGGGCAGCCGGCCGGTCAGGTCGAAGGAAACCCGCCGCAGAAAATCTTCATCGGTGGTCCGCGGCGCGGGGGAAACACCCGCATCCCGCAGTGCCGCATCAATCAGGGCATCCGCCTGTCGGGCGGTTGCCGCCGGGTCGGGAGTTGCCGCGTCTTCCGTGCCGGCCGCCTGAACCCCGGCCGGGGCGAGCACCAGGCCGGCAAGCAGCAGAAGGAAGTGACTTCGCCGCAACAGATTATGGTGCAGGCGGGCTGGCCGCGCTGCTGCCGGTAGCTGGTGCTGACAACCGGGGATCCTGGCAGAGCCAGGTGAACTGGCCGTGGCGATTCGCATCTTCCGTCCTCGCAGTGATCTGGTGCGGCCTGAAGTGACCGGGACGGTGTGGCCGGGAGAAGTTCTCCGCATGGCCTGCCGTGCCCTCTTACTAAACCAGACCAGAGACGGCGGGGTTTCGGTGTTTTCGCTGGTCCTTCCGATTTTTTCGGTGAGTTCCGGCCCGTCATCCGGGGCCAGTGGTCGGAATTCAGGGGGAGAAGAGTAAGGCACGAGTGGCACAGCAACCTGTTCCACAGCGGAGAAACTCCCCGCGGGAAAACGAAAAAACGCCGTCTCCCGCTGCGAAAGGAGCATCGCAGCGAAAACCGGCGTTATTGTCGCACTCGTCTGCAGCAGGGCAGCCCCGGAAAGTGAAGGGAACTGCCAGCCGTCGTCGAAGGCCGTCTGATTGCGGGATTACGGAATGACTGGCGGACTGTTCGATCTGATGAATCAGGTCGATCAGTTGGATGGCGGACCGGCACAGCGAATCAGATGGTCGTGGTCGATGTAGACGACTTCTTCCGTCTGATCCATGTGTGAGAACGGCACCGGCCAGTCCGACCGAATGTGTTTATCGTAGAACACCGTGCACTTGTAGTGGCAGTGGTGAATAACTGGCGGGGCCGACCATCGGGAAGAAGCGGCACTCGCCGAGGCGGTCCACAATCGGTTCCACCACAATGCGGAGATTGTTCCGCGAGGTTTCGGCGAAGAAGGCCAGGCCTCCGCCCGGTTTGTCGGAAGGCAGTGCCCGCACGACTTCATCCGCACTCGGTGGATCGAGGCAGAACAGCGGGGCGTGTTCGCCTTCCACCGGATCGAGAATCGGCACTTTCGTGTACCGCTCCTCTTCGTGGTAAGTGTCTTCAATCAACTGGCTGTAATACGGGCTGACCGGAATCAGCGGCGTTGTCTTCCAGAACTGGGCGAAATCAACCGCCACCTGGAGAAAGCCGAATCCCAGTGTTCCGTTCCAGAACGGGGTGACCATTGACGTACAGCCGGTGCCGGTAAGAGTCACCAGACCCATGCCGGCAAACAGCACCAGTCGCCGGGCAAGTTTCCTCAGACTGACCATTGCTCTGAATCCCTCCGGTGGATGTCGACGGGAACGCGGCTCCTACGCGCTTCGTCGGATGACCCTCGACAGACTGCGGCCTCCAGGCCGTTCGCTTCAGGAACTCATTCGGCAGAGAACTGCTCTGATTCCGAATGCCGGCTGCGGCTGATCCGCTGGCCTTTCCTGTGCGGACTGCTCAGGACCGTATTGTGTTTATCGAATACAGCAGCGGTGCGACTTGTGGGAATTTCCGGATTATTCCGGTTAGCCCCGGTTTTGCGGGCTGGCCCGTCGGGCTCAGGCACGAATGACGGTGCATCCCCAGCGGGAACACCGCACCAGCCTGACGACAAACCGGCTCGCTTCCTGCCGAAACCCTTTACGCAGCCGGACGTTCCGGTGATACACAGGACACAGACGGCAGAGACATGCAATTGAAATGACTGCGTGCTGAAATGACTGCGTGACTGAGAATGAGCAGGCAGCTGAAATGACAACGTCATCCCGTGACAGATGCGCGGCAGCTCCGTGGAACCGCCATGCGGCCGGGCCAGATGCCGGACGGGAACTCCCGGGCCGGCAAGACACACCCGCGACTGTCGACGGATAATCAGAAAGACC
>JAGQPV010000432.1 GCA_020426545.1 Planctomycetaceae bacterium | reverse complement strand
CACCTCGGGAATCCCTGTTTCACCTGGATGGTGCGTTTCCTGTTCGGCGCCCCCGTTGGCGATGTTTACTGCGGTCTCAGGGGATTCACCCGCGAACTGTTCGACCGGCTCCGGCTTGAAGCGACCGGCATGGAGTTTGCCGTGGAGATGGTTGTGCGTGCGACACAAGCCGAGGCGAGGATTGCCAATGTACCGCTCACGCTCTATCCCGACGGCCGCTGCGCACACCGTGGCCACCTGAGAACATTCCGCGATGGCTGGCGCACGCTGACGCACATCCTCCGGTGGTATCAGGCGGCCCGGCCATCTTCTGTCAGAACCGAGGTTGTGGTAGAGAACCTCGCGGTTCTGGAGTACAGACCCGAGGTGCCGGTTCATGGCGGTTGAGCGTGATCTTTCCATTCGGCACGCTTCGGTCATGCTGGGACTGATTCTGTTCGCCGGACTGCTGCTGCGGCTGCCGGGTTACTTCGACCCGTTCGGCAGCCAGATGGAGGGATGGACGGGCGCTTTCAATGGCTGCATGGCACGCAACTGTCTGGAGCGGCAGACGCTCGTGCCCTATCTCGACCCTTACCCCTCATCCCCGGACCCAGTACCGTATGTCAACCATCCTCCACTGACGGCCTGGATCGTGGCTGCGTCCTGGATGGTATTCGGGCAGTCCGAATGGGCCGCCCGCCTCCCGTTTCTACTGTGCTCGCTGCTTTCGATCGGCCTCGCCTATCGGCTCGGAACGCGAATGGGGGACCGGACCAGCGGAATCGTCGCTGCAGCCTGTCTGGCGACCGCCCCTGTCGCCGTCGTGTATGGCTCCCAGGTGGAGCACGTGGGCTCTCATCTGTTGCTGGGAATCCTCGGACTGACGCTGGCGCAGGTTGATTACCTCGAATCTCCGTCGCCTCGTGGCGGCGTCCGCCTGCTTGCATGGATGCTGTTCACGCTGGCCGCTGACTGGCCAGGATTTCTTTATTTGATTGTGCTGCAGGCCTGCTCAGCAGTTCGCCTGCCGGCACGACGGTTCCATGTGCTGGCCTGGACCGCAGCCGGAGTTGCTGTTCTCGCCTGCCTGGTCGTCTGGCTGACATGTCAGGATGAGCGTTTCGACTTCGCACATCTCATGCGGAAGGTGCACCAGAGGACGACACGACTGGTCACCGATTCGCAGGGCACCGGCGAAGGAACTTCAATCTCCCTGACGCAACTCCTCGGCCGCCATCTGTCACGGAACTGGACCCTGTTTTCCTTCGGCCTCACGATTCCCCTGGTAGCCTGGTTCGTAACCAGAAGGCGCACGCGGCAGGATGCTATACCGATTGTTCTGCTCCTGTTCGGGGCTGTGTTCTACCTCGTTGGTTCACAGGGCCACTATCAGCACGACTACTGGTCACACCCCATGGCGGCGTCGTACGTGTTTGCCGCTGTCGGGACAATCGCGGTCCTGCGGCTGTCACCACACCTGAAGCTCTGGCTGACGATCATGATCGCCGTCGCCAATGTGAGCGCCATCGGCTACTATCGCGAGCATGTGCTGCCGCGGCGATCCGGATCGACAGTCGCCAATTCGCATTGGCAGTTGGCTGAACTGATGAAGGCCATTCCGGAAGAGGCCTCACTGGTTATCGAGGAGCAGTCTGAGTGGCCGACGCTCGGCTTCTATGTCGGACGGAACTACGCCACCGTGGCCGATGCGAAATCTATCACGAATGTGCCCGCTGACAACGGGCAGCGGGTCAGACCGTGGTCCAGTTACCTCACGACGCACAAGCTCGTCGCTCCGACGGCCGGCCAGTTGCTCCCCGACCGCATCGAACATTCGCAGTTTGACTGGCTCATCACAGGCCGATCCCTCGACGATGTGCTGGACAATGGCCCGGTCGCAACCAGCGGTCACTGGCGATTGTACTCCCTCAGCAGCGAGATTCCGGCATTCCCGGGAGAACGTCCGGCCGGCGCGAGCGACGTTGCCGCTGCTGCCGGCGCCGCTCCGGGCGGACAGCTACGCCAGGGAAGTCCTTATGCAAGCGTCTGGCTGTTTCAGAACCTGGGCATTCCCGTCATCCTGCTGGTTTGCCTGCTGTTCCCCGCGGCTCGTGGTCCGCTCGTCATAAAATCTCGTCTGATCCTGTCGAGGATGACAGAATCGCGCTGGGCCGGGCCCGCGCTGGCTGGTACCGCAGGCTTAGCGCTTCCGGTCATGATTGCGGTGCTGACCTCGCTGCCAGTACCGGTCGTCCACGACGAGTACGGTTACCTGCTCACTGCCGACACCTTCGCAGAGGGCCGGCTGACGAATCCGAATCACCCCTTCTGGGAGCACTTTGAGAGCATTCATATCTTTCACCAGCCGGTATACCAGGCCAAATATCCGCCGGGGCAGGGTGCCGTGCTGGCACTGGGGCAGGTGGTCTTCGGGCATCCCGTGTTTGGGGTCTGGTTGAGTCTGGCAGCCGCCTGTGCTGCAACAGCCTGGGCGCTGCAGGCGGTGCATCCACGCCGCTGGGCCGCTCTGGGCGGGGTGCTGGTTGCCCTGAATCCGTGGATTGCTCGCTCGTGGGGCAGTGCATACCACGGCGGTGCCGTAGCCATGCTTGGTGGAGCACTGCTCTACGGCGGGTTCCTGCGGTTCATCCGCACGAGGTCGGCAGCATCCGCCGTCGCCCTGGCGGCGGGAGCGATCGTGCTGGCCAACTCACGTCCGTGGGAAGGGTTGATCGCATTCCTGCCTGTCGCCGTTCTACTGGTGCGGCACTTCTGCTGGAATCCCTTGTCTGTCTCGCAGATTCGGTCGCTGCTGCCGGCTGTCGGCGTGCTGGCGGCAGGTGCTGCCTTCATCGGATTCTATAACCTGCAGCTCACAGGACACCCGGGCAGGCTGCCTTATCAGCATCACGAACGGCTGTATGCCGTTGCGCCGAGCTTCCTTTGGCAGGATCTCCGCTCCGAGCCAGAGTACCGTCACGATTCCATCCGCCGCGTTCACGTCGACTGGGAACGGATCGCATATGACGAGCAACGGTTTTCGCTGTATCGGTTTGCCCTGGCGTACCTCTGGAAGCTGCAGCTCGTGTGGGGTGTCTTCCTGGGCCCGGTCCTGAGTATCGCTCTCGTTGCGCTGCCCTCTGCGTTCCGATGTCCGCTGGTGCGATACGCTGCGCTGCCCTGCGGGCTGACGGCAATTGCACTCCTGGGACACACCTACATGCAGCCACACTATCTGGCTCCGATCATAGCCCCGCTGATGACCATTCTCGTGGCCTGCCTGCGCCGACTCTCGACACTGGGGTACTCCGCCCGCCGGGAGGGGAGGTTTCTGGTCCGGGCCATTGTCCTCGTTCAGCTGGTCACTGTGCCGTTGTTTTTGAGCGCGCACAGGCAGTTCGAGGGAAGGTTCGACGACGAAGCAAAACTCGAATTGAGCTTCACGACCGGGCCCGAGACGGGAACGGGGGACTACCTGATCGCCTCGGCCAGGATGCGCTGTCGGATTCTCGATGACCTCAGAGCCCGTCCAGGCAGCCATCTGGTACTGGTCCGGTATCTCCCGGCGCACGACCCGCTGTTCGAGTGGGTCTACAACAGAGCCGACATTGACAGAGCGGACGTTGTATGGGCGAGAGATATGGGGGCTCACCGGAACGCGGAACTCATCGACTACTACCGAGACCGCCGAGTCTGGCTGCTGACAATTGATGGCTCTCTGCCGAAGCTCACGGCCTGGAAGCGACCTTCCGGGGATGGACCTGAAGGTTCCCGTACATCCACGGAGACCGACAATGCTGCAGACAGGAGATAATTCCATTGCGATCCCTGAAAAGAGCGGCGTTCTACACGGCAGTCGGCAGCTTTTCGCTGCTGCTCTGCGGAACAGTCTGTGCCGTGGGCAGTGTATGGCTTGCGCACCGCAACCGCTCTCTGTTCGTGCAGCAGGTCCACTCTCAGGGAGGAACCGTCTCCCTGCGGCCGCATCCGGATCCCGGCGAGGAGAGTCTGATCGGTCTGATGGACGTCCAGGGGGTCAGCCTGCGAAACGGTGTGCTGCCCCCGGGGCTGACTGCCCGACTGGCAGAACATACGGAGACCGAGTTCCTTGACCTCAAAGGATCCCTGGTCAGTGACGCCCAGCTCGAAGCGCTTTGCGGGTTGAGGAAGCTGCAATGGCTGAGCCTCTCCGGCACGCAAGTCACGGATTCCGGTCTGGCTCATCTGTCAGAAATGCACGAACTGGAGAGCATCGAACTCAACGGCACCGCTGTCGCAGATGAAGGCATCAGACGTCTGACCGGCCTTCGCCGTCTTGAGTGGATTAAGGTCGATAACACCCGTCTCTCGGACGAGGGACTGCAAGCCCTTTCACTGCTCAGCGGCCTGAAGGGGATTTCGGCGAACCGTACCCAGGTGACCGGCCCCGGGTGCGCCCGGCTCGCAGAATTGCGGGATCTGGAGATGCTGAATCTGAACCACACACAGGTCGGCGACGGGGCACTGGCATTTATCAGCCAGTGCAGCCAGATGAAATATCTGGAGCTGGCAGGTACTGAAATCACTGACGTCGGGCTGAGCAACCTCGCGAATCTTGAGCATCTGCAGTGGCTGAACCTGCAGTACACGGACGTCGGCGATGAAGGCGTGGCCCATCTGCCATTGACCTCGCTTGTGGCAGTGGACCTGAGCGGCACTGGCCTGACCAGCAGTGAATTCGAGAGGTTTCGAGAGGCCAGCCTGCTTAAATGGATCGACGTTCGCGATACGGAAGTCAGCAATGCCGCTGTTCGACGACTGCAGGAAGCACTGCCGGACTGCGAGATTGTCCGGTAATTTCTCTTTCCAGGCCGGCACCAGCACTGGACGAAGTGGCTTGGGATCCTGGCAACTGCGGTGACGGATCGGGGGCGGACGCCGTGTGCAAACCTCTTCCTCTTTCTCCTCGATATCGAACCGCGTTTCTTCCGATATTCGCAGCCGGGAGTCTGTCTGTCCCAAAAGGCCGAACTATCTCATTTAATGATTAAGATAGTAGTGGCGCTGAACCCCGCCCTCCGGCGAGGGTAGGTCGGAAAAGTTAACCAGACGGTCGAACCGGCTGCAGCCCGTCCGGAACCAGTCGCCCGTTTCATCCAGCACGCTGGCCGGCTGGTGCATCTGGACCTCTTTCCCCGTGAAAAGTTGGTTCTTAGCGGAATTTCGTGGCTGAATCTGGCATCGAAGGGAAACGTACCCGTCCATCCTGCGCAGCGTGAAGCATTTCGGCGCTCGGAACTGCCGTCCGTCACGCGGCGGGGCGGGGAACAGTCGGGCCAGAACCGAACCAGTCACCCGTTTCCGCCAGCACGCTGGCCGGCTGGTACGTCTGG
>JAGQPV010000431.1 GCA_020426545.1 Planctomycetaceae bacterium | reverse complement strand
GGAGCCTTCCGGGGGCAGTCGCCTGAAGTCAACTCTCCCGAAAGCTATATAGAGGGCCTGCTCGGAGAGCGGCGGGAAGCCGTCCGCGAAACGACAGCCGCCACCACAGCGGGTTTCCCATCCGCTCCCGCAGCCACTCCCGCCACCGAACCCCGGCGGGTGCGCACCGGCAACACCACGCCCACCTCGGGCCGCATGAATACCATTCCCCAGTCGTACGAACCGCCCCGCAGGGTCCGCCCCCGCCCGCTGCCGCAGCAGCAGGTTCCGCAGCGGCCCATGTCTCACCGGCGGGCAAGGCCGACAGCCGGCCCGACCACATTGACTTACCCCGGCGGCAGCATGGTTCCTCCGGCACAGCACCAGACCAGTCTGGTCAGCCACAGTCAGACAGGCGGCACCGGCCAGCCGAATGGCAACCCGGTGGTTCCCGCCGATTACCGTTCCGCGGTACTCGGCAGCGGCACGCCGGCCCAGGCTTACCCGTCTTCCGTCGTGCGGGCCCAGAACGAGGAAATCCGCGGCCAGAACCAGGAAAACGGCATTCCGCAGGCACAGGACTTCCTGTTCGACAACAGCCCCCAGGGGGATCCGTTCTCGCAGGCTCTGCGGGCCGCCCCCGGTCAGATTGACCTGACCTACGAAGTTTCCGAAGCCCGCACCGGACGCCTGATGTTCGGTGTCGGCGTGAACAGCGACAGCGGCGTGGTCGGTTCCATCGTGCTCGATGAACGCAACTTCGACATCACCCGCCCGCCCACCTCGCTGAGCGACGTACTCAACGGCACCGCCTGGCGGGGAGCCGGTCAGCGGTTCCGTCTGGAAGCCGTGCCCGGCAGTCAGGTCAGCCGGTACATGGCCAGCTGGACCGATCCCTACTTTCTCGATACCAACTTCAGCCTCGGCCTCAGCGGCTTCTTTTACAGCCGCTTCTTTGAGGACTGGGACGAAGAACGGGCCGGTGGCCGCGTGACCGTCGGCCGGCAGTGGAGTCCGGAAATCTCCACCAGCCTGGCTGTTCGCCTCGAGGACGTCACCGTCGATAACCCCTCCACTCTGGCCGCGCCGCTGCTGGCCGAAGCGGTGGGCAGCAACCTGCTGTCGACAGTCCGGGTTTCAGCCAGTCACGATACCCGCGACATGCCCTTCCTCCCCGGTGCCGGACATTACATCCAGGCCGGTCTGGAACAGGCCTTCGGCGACTTCAGCTACCCCCGGGTCGATGTCTCCGCCGACCAGTACTTCACTGCCTATGCCCGGCCCGATGGCGGCGGACGGCACATCATCTCGCTCAGTGGAAACGTGGCCTGGACCGGCGACGACACGCCGATCTTCGAACGGTACTTTGCCGGCGGCTTCCAGACCTTCCGCGGTTTCGAGTTCCGGGGCGTCTCTCCCCGCCAGGCGGGAGTTCGCGTCGGTGGCGAGTTCATGGCCCTGGGAACCCTGCAGTACACCTTCCCGATTACAGCCAGCGAAATGCTGCAGGGTGTGGTCTTCACCGACTTCGGTACGGTGGAAGACCAGGCCGGCTTCGACGATTTCCGGGCGACCGCCGGTGGTGGTATCCGCATCACCGTTCCCGCCATGGGTCCGGTGCCGCTGGCCTTCGACTGGGCGGTGCCGATTGCCAAAACCGACGACGACGACACCCGCATGTTCAGCTTCTACATCGGCATGAACCGCTGATCCCGAGCTGAGCCATCGCTGGCCGGTACCAGGCCCTCTCTTCACTTCGCACCCTGCCCGGGAGCATCTGAAGAGAGGGTTTTCGCGTTCCACCACCCGCGACAAACAACTCCAGCGGTGCCACCGGGGCGCTCGCCCGCCCGTGTCGTTGGTCAACTGACGTCGGTCAACTGACGATGGTCAACAGACAACAGTCGGCCCAGTCTTCTCTTCCCGACTTCCGCCCGGTGCCAGGCCCATAGCCACACAGGAGAGGGGTTGGAGTGAGTACTCCGGGACTTCTCTTCCCGTCTTCCGCCCCTCTCCCGCCATCTGCCATGCCCATCGCGGCGAAAATGCAGGGTGACACGCCCTGAGGCACGACGGGCGTGGGCTCCATCAGAATATTCGTCAGGCAACAGCCTGGCCTGCTGCTGACGAAGTTCGGCGCTGTCTTCTCTTCCCGTCTTTCGCCCCTCTCCAGAGGGAGAGGGGTTGGGGTGAGGGGACTTCTCTTCCCTGAATCCTGAACCCCGACCACTGACCACTGCTCACACCATCGGGTACACCGTCACCAGCACCAGCACCACGGCCAGGCCCACCAGGCCCATCAATGTGGTCATGGGTGTGACATACTTCAGCGTCTCCGCTTCGGTCATCCCGCTCATCCGGCCGACGACCCAGAACCCGCTGTCGTTCATCCACGAGACGGGCTTCGAACCACAGCCGATCGCCAGGGCCAGGTACACCGGGTGAAACCCGAGCTGGCCCGATGTGGCAATACCCGACAGAATCCCCACCGAGGTAATCATGGCCACAGTGGCCGAACCCTGGGCCGTGCGGATGGCGGCGGTAATCAGGAAGGCCAGAATCACAATTACCAGGGGCGACGCCTCCGGCAGATCGCTGATCAGATTCGAAACGCCCGTCTGCTGCAGCACGTTCCCGAAGGCCCCGCCTCCGGCTGTGATCAGAATAATCACCCCGCCGCTGGCGAGTGAACTCTGCACCGATTCCGACAGCGCCGCCAGCGAAGTCCGCTTCTGCCACACCAGCATCAGCAGGGCAATGGCGGCCGAAATCAGGAGGGCAATGTTCTTGTCGCCCAGCGTCTCGCCGATCCGCAGCACATCGGCCGATACACTGCCCGCAAAGGCATCCTGCTTCAGAATCGTGTAACCGCCAATCAGCACCACCGGCAGCACAATCGGCAGCAGGGCCAGCCACGTCGGCGGCAGATCCTTCTCTTCCCGCTGCGAGATCGCTTCCAGATCGGCCAGCGAAAAATCGGCCGATTCCCGCAGCGGCAGCTCCCACAGCCGGTTGGCGACTGTCGCATACACAAAGCCAAACCCGGCCGTGAAGATTCCCACAAACCCGCCGGCCAGAATCATCAGCCCGATATCCACGCCCAGCTGCTCGGCCACAAACAGCGGCCCGGGAGTCGGCGGCACCAGCGAGTGGGCCATCGTTCCACCGGCCACAATTGTCAGCACATACAGCAGGTAGTTCCGCCCGGTGCGCATCCGCATGGCCTTGCCCAGCGGGATCATCAGATAGAACACCGTGTCGAAAAACACGGGAATCCCCAGCAGAAAACCGCTGGACAGAAACGCGAGCGGTGCCCCTTTCTCGCCCAGCAGCCGCAATGCCGAACGCACCACGCGGTCGGCCGCGCCACTGTCGAGCAGGCACTTGCCGATGATCGACGCCATGGCGATCAGAATGCCGATCTTCGCACAGGTACTGCCGAAACCTTCCGCCACCTGCTCACCGATGGTCTGCCCCGCCAGCGAACGGGCAGCCACCTGCGACTGCGGATCGATCAGCACATCGCCCTTCGCGATTCGAAAGTCCCCCCCGGCAGATTCGTCGCCGGCCACCACCGAGGCCACGGCTTCGGTGCGGGAAGCACCACCTTCCAGCTCCACCTTGCGGATTTCATCAATCACCACCCGCCCGGCTTCCTGCAGGTGGCCCGACTCATCCTCCCGCAGCACGGGCAGCTGCATTCCTTCCTGCAGCGGGACGGACTTTGAGACCGCCAGCACCACCTGCCGGCCGTCTTCCTCCATCGTGAGCACCCGCAGCCGGTTCTTTCGCAGCGAATACGATTCGACCGCAGCCGCCGGCGTCAGCGCCGCGACGACCAGTGCTCCCAGAATCAGGGCGAGAAAGGCGTGCAGCCGCAGCACCAGCACCCCGCCGATCACCACGACGACTCCGGCCAGCAGAATCCCCACCGTCACCCACGTTGAATCCACTGCCTGTCTCCCAGCTGGTAATACCGCGACCGTGGTGCGTCCGTCTGTTGAGAATTGCCGGTCGGGCGTACCCGGGCAGTCAGCACCCGCCCCTGCTCCCGGCCAGCGGCTTCATCCTGACCATCCGTCTCTGGAATCTCAACCGGGCAGCTCGAACCGACCCGTCTCCGCGACAGCGGGATGGGCCTGCTGTGAGCTGCAGCTGGTCCCGAAAGCTCCGTCAGACACAAGCCTGGTCGGCGGAAGCGAACTACGAACACGCCCCCGCGAGTGAGGCATGACACACACTGCGACTGCCGATTGTCACCGGTGGCAAGCCTGAAGGCACGACGGGTGTAGTCTTCCCTGATACCAATCTCCTGCCCACTGAGCACTCCCGGGCGTGAGGGGGCTTTCTCCTCCGTCTTTGACCACCATCCGCCGGCCAAAAAACCCGCCGTCACCGGCCGGAGAATGCACCCGTCTGCCTGGTCGGAAAGCCACAGGCGTTGAGACTGTCCGTGCTGCGGCGTAGAATCAGGGCTTCTACGCACGATCCAGGAAACTCAGCATGGCACACAAGCGCTATCGGTCCATCCTTCTGTTCGGAGCACCCGGTGTCGGCAAGGGCACGCAGGGGCGGGTACTGGGGGCCATCCCCGGTTTCTTCCACCTCGCCTGCGGCGACGTGTTCCGTTCGCTGGATATCAGCTCTCAGGAAGGCCGCGAAACCCGGGAGTACATTTCCCGGGGCGAACTGGTCCCCGACGATCTGACAATCCGTATCTGGCGGAAGGGCCTGGACGGGTACCTCGGCATGTCTCAGTACAAGCCCTGGGAAGATCTGCTCGTGCTGGACGGCATCCCCCGCAACCTGCGGCAGGCCCAGATCCTGGAAGATCACCTCGAAGTCCTGCAGGTGGTCTATCTGATCTGCAAGGATGAAGACGCCATGGTCCACCGGATTCAGCGGCGGGCCATTCGCGAAAACCGGGCCGACGACGGCAGCGAAGGCGTCATCCGCCACCGGTTCGATGTCTACCGTGAGGAAACCGAGCCCGTGCTGGCCCACTACGATGAATCCATCGTCTCCCGGGTCGATGCCTTCGGTTCGCCGGCCGAAGTCCTGCGGTCGGTCCTCGACGTGCTGATTCCCATCCAGAACGAGCTGTTCCGCGACCGCCGCCCGTAAGCAGCACAAGCCCGCAGGGTGGCCTGCCCACAGTCTTCGCAGGGCCGGTTAAGATCTCTTCCGTCCCTCCCTTTCAGGGAGGGAATGAGGGAGGGTCAAAGCATTCAACAACCTGTCGGCCCGGCCGAGGGGAGCATGGCACGGTCAGCCCCTCCCCTCAATCCTCTGAAGAAGAGTCAGACAGCCGCCGGGTGCCATGCCCATAGCCGCGAAGCGGGATGGGCATGCTCGTAAGCTTCACAGGGGATGACAGCTGAAGGAAGCATGTCCACGCAAGCGTGGGCATGGTACACAGAGGACACGTCGTAACC
>JAGQPV010000430.1 GCA_020426545.1 Planctomycetaceae bacterium | reverse complement strand
GTCAGGCTGTGATTCCGCCGGCTCATGGCGAGGCGGGCCGTTTCGAGGTGCGGTTCCAGTGGTCCGCCTTCCTGCAGCGAACCGTGCCACACCCGCGAAAACGAGGGGATGTGCTTCGGCAGCAGCTCGCCACCCGGCAGCACCATGCACATCACCCCGATCGACGAGCCGGTATTGAACAGGCTGCACAGAGCGGTTTTCGTGTGGTCGCCAATGAAGCAGCCCACCTTGCCGCTGCCCGAATCAACGGGCGTGCCGGCCAGGGGAACCCGCACCGGTCCGTAGTCGTTCCGCAGGTCGCTGTTGGTCGTCAGCGCGCCGAGGTTGGTCCACGGGCAGACATAGGCATGCCCCAGGAAGCCATCGTGGTAGCTGTTGGCAAAGCCGTGCAGAATCGACTGTTCGAACTCTCCACCGCCCCGACAGTGCGGACCGAAGGTGGTGCCCGCCCGCACATTGGCCCGAAACAGCCGTGTGTGCCGACCGATATGGCAGGGCCCTTCCAGCCGGGTGAATGCCTGAATCTGTGCCTCCGGACCAATGGTGACCGGCCCCTGACGGGCATCAATCACGACGAACGGCTCGAGGGAAGCCGTGGCATCGATTCGCACCCGGTTCGGATTTCCGAGAATTTCCACCTGATTGGGCTGGTCAGTCGGCAGCAGCATGGTGCTGGCCCGGTGTGGCTCGGCGGTTTCGAAGTCCTGTTCCAGCTGCCGGGGATTGTGGTTCACCAGGTCCCACGGCCAGTCGACCAGTGGTTCGTCGGTGCCGCCGACTTCCCGCATGGTGCGCGTGCGGGCGATCCGGTCGATTCCATCCTGCCAGTCGTCATCGTGCAGCAGGGCCGCTTCCAGAGGGTCCAGCCACAGGGCCACCACGGTATCCCGAATGAGGGCGGCGCCATCGTGTGGCAGGTTTCGCAGCGTCCCGGCCGCGGCCAGCCAGCGACCGTTAATCAGCAGGACGGGCTGCTGCGACAGCCAGGCCGGGTCATTCACGGCAGCCTGAGGAATTTCCTCCCGGCAGACTTCCGCCAGATGCGGGCGAACCAGCAGGCCCCAGCTGCCGGGCTGGAGGCCGGAAACCAGCCGTTCGCGAGTGGAGAACTGTCCGCACAGCAGTTCCGAAACCGGTCGCAACTGCGACAGGGGTGTCAGCTGTGCGGCGGCACGGTCTTCAAAAAAGGCGATCCGCATAGCCAGGGCCGCTTGTTGAAAGCTGCGTGACGGGACAGGGAGCTTCTGCGGAAACAGCCTGCAACCGGCTGTTTTCGGAGCAGCACCACGGGTCTGGCGTCTGTACGAAACAGAGCCTGACAGTGCACGAAGGCACGGAAGGACTGGCAGGGGGAGAAGCAGAGGTGCGCGGCAGGGGAGAGGTGTTCGCGCGGAATCCTCGCAGAAAACGCCCGCTGCGCGAAGGCGAATCCGGTGCGGAAAAGAACAGCGGGCCACCTGCAACCGCCAGGTCGCTCTTGCCCGAATCCGCCGAAATCCCGTACAACCTGCCCCGCGCGAAATCTGCCCACGGGACACAGTCCCAACTGATTGGCGCCAGCCAGCACGGGCTCGCAGGGGTGGCACGTCCCGGAGGGACGACGGACGTGGTCTGTTCTTCGCAGGCCATCGCTGCTGACAGGCACTCCGCCAGAGATCGCGAGAACGTCACCAGCGAATTTGAGGTAGCCGCCATGCGGGATCTGAATGGCCGACGGGCCGTTGTCACAGGAGCAGCCGCCGGAATCGGCCGGGCCATCGCACGGGATCTCTGCCAGGCCGGCTGCCGGCTGGAACTGATCGATATCGACGAACAGGGCCTTCGCGCGCTCAGTGAAGAACTGGAAGCCGCCGGCGGGACGGTCCACTGGCACCTGTGCGACCTGACGCAGCGGGACCAGATCGATGCCACGTTCGATCGTATTCTGGCCGACGAACCCACCTTCGACGTGCTGGTGAATAACGCCGGCGTGGCCTGCTACGGGCCCGCGCATCGGATGTCGACAGACCAGTGGGACTGGCTGCTGGATATCAACCTGCGGGCACCGATTTACCTGACCCACCGGCTGTTGCCCATGCTGCTGGAACAGCCGGAACCCGCCATCCTGAATGTGTGCAGCATCGCGGGGATTGTCGCCGGAGGCCGCAGCTGCGCATACCATGTGAGCAAGTTCGGCCTGCTGGGTTTCACCGAAGCGCTGCGGGCCGAATATGGCCGCCGGGGACTGAATGTCACCGCCCTGTGCCCCGGACCGGTGCAGACCGATCTGTATCGGGATGGAGTCAGCAGCCGCAGCGACGGCAAAATTCCCGAACCGCCGGGCTGGGCCTGTGCCTCCGTGGAGCGGGTTGCCGCACGGGGCATTGCCGGTCTCCGCCGGAATAAACGCATGGTGCTGGTCACCCCGCTGGCCTATGGCCTGTACTGGATGAACCGCATCGCTCCGTGGGCTCTCGACCTGGCCAACCAGGCCACGAAAAGCCGCAAGCGCCGGCAGAAGACGACGGTCGCTGCCACTTCCACGCCGGAAATTTCTGCGGAACAGAAACGGGCGGCCTGAGCAGGGGGCAGTGGTCAGGATTCAGGGAAAACAAAGACTCGCGACCATCGCCAGGGCGTGACAGGCCCACGCCTGTGTGGGCATGTTCTTCTTCCAGAGGCATCCACTCGTCGCTTCGTCCGAGATCTCCGTTCCGCTTTTACAGCCAGATGAGCAATGCAGTGAAAACTGCACGATCTGCCGTTCTTTCGAAAGCTGATCAGGCGGCGCGGCGGAGATGCTTCCGGCTGCTGCTGCGGGCCACCTGTTTCAGGAATTTGCGGCTGGTACGGCGGATCAGCCATTCTCCCAGGCGGGGGAACATTTCGGCCAGGACAATCGCGGGGCGAACCGGCGGCCGGTTGACGATGACCTCGGGCACGTCACGCTCCGCACAGCGAAGCACCTGCCGGGCGACTTCCTTCGCGGTGGTGCTGCCCATGGCCTTCGGCGTACCGTGGCCCAGGTCGGCCTTCATTCGCTCGTACATGCCGCCTTCACTGGTAAAACCGGGGCACACGCACGAAGCCGATATGCCTTCGCCGTGGTACTCGGCCCGCAGCGTCCGCACGAGCGAAAGCAGTCCGGCTTTGGATGCTCCATAAGCAGCACCATAGGCGGGCCCGAATTTTCCCGCTGTGGAGGAGATCGCCACGATATGCCCGGAGCCGGCAGCCCGCATGTGCGGCAGAACCAGTCGGCACAGCACAATCGCGGCTGTCAGGTTGACGTTGATGGTCTGGTGAATCTGCTCGATATCCAGCTCGTGCAGGGGGCAGTAGGTTTCAATCCCCGCATTACTCACCACCAGGTCAATCCGGCCGGCCTCAGCCATCATGGTTTCCACCGCACCCCGCAGCTGGGACGTATCAGCCACATCGGCGGGCAGCACCAGCGTGCGAATGCCCGTCGCCGACAGCTCCCGGGACATCTCTTCCAGCCGATCCCGCGAGCGGGCCAGCAGCCCGAGGCTGTAACCGGCCCGTGCCAGATGACGGGCGGTTTCCGCGCCAATTCCGGTGGAGGCCCCGGTAATCAGCGCCCAGCGTTCCGTGTTCGAAATGTACGGCATCCTGCGGGCTCCGCGGGCTCAGGCCATGCCGGGCTGAGCAGTGATCGATCCGAGAAAAGCTAATGTGGGCCGGCTGTCAGGCGGCGGGCTGCGCAACCTGGGTTTCCTGCAGCGAAGCCAGCTCCCCGGCCAGCGTGACATTCAGCGTGTGTTCCAGGTCTTCCAGAGCGGCCGCCACCAGCGAACCATCCATCAGCCGGTGATCGTACGACAGCACGACATCGCAGCAGCCGGCTTCGTCGAACGGACCGTAACTGAGGCAGACTGTCTGCATGGAGGGCGGATGCGGAATCTGTGCCCCGCGGGAACCCAGGGTTGTCACAAAGAACGTGCCCGCCCGCCGTTCCCGCGAACGGCCGGAGACATTCAGGCTCCACCACCACAGCATGCGGCGGATGAAAGAGGGGAACAGGCACAGCTGCAGCTGCCGGCGGAATTTGCTTTCGACGGGTTCCGTCTGCCCCAGTCGCAGCCGCTCCTGCAGGTCGTCCAGCGTGCGGGATTCAGGAAACTGAAACCGCGTCCAGAACAGCCACGGCTGGTCTTCGTGCCACCGCTCCACCGCCAGCATGCCAATGCTGAGAGAGTGCTGATAGATGTGCGGCCACGGTGCCTTCAGCCACGACTGCCGCAGTTCGGGGAACTTTTCGCAAACCAGACCCACGGCTTTAATGAACAGCACCGGCCAGCCGATACGTATCGCCGCCGCATTTCTGGCAGCCACCAGCGGGCCGAGCGACATCCGCCGCACATGCGGCGTGGACGGAACCTGCTGGTGGAAATGCAGCACGTCGGTTGTCAGCCGCCGGCTGCGGGGAATGCGATGATGGCCGGGTTTCGGTGCGGGCCGGCTGGTGTAAACACCAGCCCGTGGCGCCAGACCAACCGCAGTTTCACCTGGCTGACACTCCGATTTCCTGATCGTCAGCCGTGCTGCAGGCAGCTGTGGCACCGGCAGCTGTCCGGTTTTGGTCTGTCCGGGGTTCGCATCCATGCGTGACTGATTCCTGATCGCGCGTGTTTCCAGCGGGCAGGGGCCCGGTCTGCGTTGTCGGGCGACTCGGAAGCGAACAGTCTCCGGCAGACTGCGGCGGAATGCGCGCCCGGGCCGATTTATATCGGAATCTGCCCGAATGGGAGAACCCCAGCCCGGCAGGATCGGAGGTGAATCGCCAGCCGGAATGCCGAACGGATGTCGAACGACTGGAACGCTCCAGCAGAATTGGCAGAATAGAGGGGCTGCCGCATGACGTTCCGGCTGGCAGATCCCAGGTTCCCGCGGCTGAATCCTGCCAGGCCCGGCCTCCCGGCGGTGATGACTTTTTTCAGAACAGGATTTCCGCATGGCGCGCACCCTGCAGCAGTATGCCGACTGGCTGGATGGTCGCGAGCTGCTCTGTCCGCGTCCCCCCGCGCCACAGCCGGTCCGGGCGAAACCTGCCCTCAAACCGCTGCGGGGAATACGGGCGGTTACCTGGAGCGTGTACGGGACACTGGTCCGTATCGCCGACGGGAAATTTCTGTTCGATCCTCCCCAGCAGCTGCGAATTCAGATCGCTCTCGAAAAAACGATCGAAGAATTCAACATGTGGAACAGCATGTATCGCACCCCGGAGGCCCCGTGGGAAGCCATGTACCGGCAGTACCGCAAGCTGCTGGATGAACGGGGAATGGCCGGCACGCAGCGGCGGGGCGAATTTCCGGAAGTTCGCGCGGCCGACATCTGGCGGACGCTGATTACCCGGCTGCAGGAGAAGGAATACACCTGGGATCAGGGAGAATACGGCAACCTGGACGAATACGCCGAAAAGGTGGCCTGGTTC
>JAGQPV010000429.1 GCA_020426545.1 Planctomycetaceae bacterium | reverse complement strand
ATATGCACCACCAGCCGGCCATCGGCGGCTTCCACGCCGTGCAGTTCGTGGTAGTTGTTGGGGTCGTCCCCCTCGCGGGCGGGGATCTCGGCCAGCCACTGCCAGGTTTCCCCGTCATCCTCCGAAACGGCCACGCCCACGCGGGGGTTCTTCTCCCACAGCTGCTTGCCGGGGTACAGCACGCGGCCATCTGACAGCTGCACCGGCCCATGCGGACTGTTGACCAGGCAGTCGTACCGGGCCGACCACGTGATTCCGCCATCGGTCGAGCGGATCATCCACGTGCCCAGTTCGGCCTGGCGGGCCTCGGCGGAAATCCGGTTGTGAGCCGCCTGCCAGCGGTCCAGCCGGGCGGGATCCCACGTGCCGGCCTTGCCTTCCGCGGCAATGGCTTTCTCCAGGCCGGGCACATAGGCCAGCGAAGTGAAGGTGGTCACCAGCAGCGAGCCCTTCGCAGTTTCCAGGGCACCGGCGTCCCGGTCGTCGATGGCACCATCCAGCAGGACGCGGGGGTAGGTCCACGACTGGCCGTCATCGTGCGACCGCATCATTTCGACCCGTCCGAACGGGCAGACATGCGACTCCCGGCCGCCGGACCAGACGACAATCAGTTCGCCGTTTTTTCGCCGGGAGAGTGTGGGCCAGCCGCAGTATTTGTCCGGCTGGCGGCTGATGACCTTCGTCTCATGAATGGTGTGAGCCGGGGCCGGCTGGTCGGCATCGGCGGCCCGCAAGAGGCCAGTGGAAGCCGTTCCCAGGGCTGCGGCCGCAGCCAGAGAACCGGAAGTCTGCAGCATGGTTCGTCGGGAAACCGGGTGGGTCATCAGTTCTGCTCCTCAATGTCGTCCGTTGAATCCGTCGCTCAGGAGATGCAACTCCTGGCGAACAACGTGGCCTTCAGCGTCTGGCGGCGGGCCATTCTGGCCGATTCCGCTTCAGCAGAGCATCGCACCTGCGGCGTGCTGCGGCAACCGGCCACCGGCCCGCACCCGGAAAGCCACCGCTTCCCCGGGGAGACCAGTCTGGTGGGAATCCTGCCCCGGGGCGGAAATCCCACAAACTGAACAGACGGGTGGTGGCTCCGGTCATTCCGCCTGAAATGCAGCGGTTATGGGCGTTGTACCGGTAGCGGGCGTTCCCGAAATCACCCTGCTCCTGTGTTCCCCGCCAGGCCCGAAACCCGCAAAACCGGGGAAATCGACCCGAATATGATTGCCAGCCCTCCGTTGCCGCGCTAAACTGGCGCTCGATGTGGGAAACCAGCCCACAATGATCTCTGACAACCAGTTGCCTGTGGGATATCCTCCCATTACCATGGAGGGCGGCAACGAGTTCCGCCTGCCCTGACTGTCGGTATGCCGGTGGCCCGTGTGAACAGCGGGCGGGCGGTTTCTACCGCGGGGATTCTGTGACTCCATGGCACTGCAGCCTGAAAACTTCCTGACTGGTGAGTGGAAGCGGACGATCGATGATCGTCATCGCATCACTCTGCCTGTGGAAGTGGCCAGTGCGGTGACCGACGAATCCGGCGAGACCATCGTCACCAAGGAACGTTATGGCTGTCTCAGCCTCTGGCGGGCGGCCGACTGGCAGGAACGCCAGAACCAGGGCGTGGCCCTGATTCAGCAGAAGATTCAATCCGGGCGGATGGAACAGCGGTGGAGCGAAGTGCAGCGGCTGGGCCGGCTGCTTTCCACCCGCAACCGCACCGTCAAACTGGCGAACCGTTCCCGGCTGCTGGTGCCGGAGGGGTTTCGCGAGTTTCTCGATGTGCCATCCGGCGGAGAAGTGATTCTGGTGGGTGCGGTCATCTGTCTGGAAATCTGGAACCCGACCGCGTGGATTGAAACGCTCCGCGATGACATGCCCGATTTCCGCTCGATGTTTGAAACACTGTCCGGCTGAGAATTCCGGAAATCTCCCGCAGGCATTCGATACAGCAGCAGAGTCTGGCCGACGGAACCGCGTTCCTCCGGCTGAACTCTGCCCACCGGCTGCGCCCGGTCCCTTGATTGAGAGATCAGCGACGACTTACTCAGTACCCCAATCTGTCTGTCTGTTTCCATGCTTGTCCCGATGCACCAGCGGGACGGAAACTGGCAGACGCCGCTGCTCTTTCCTGGGACCGGGCCTCTTTTCATTCTGAAGGCGCTGCCCTGAGGCTGTGAGGAGAACTTCGGTCAAACGCACATGGACTGTTCTGTGTGCGTTTTTTCGTGCGCGGGCCCAGGGGTGTCCCGCTGCTTGTGGCTGGGCCGCAGGTCGCCATACTGACGGAGCGAAAGTGTCTTTCCTCCGCCCGGCAGGGTACGGCCGGCGTTTGGGGTCCACGGGTCAACCAGCATCAGCATCAGCGAAGCGAAAGCCATGAGTGACGAACAGCAGCAGGCCGCAGCGGCAGCCATTCCTGCGGGCAACCCGCTGACGGGCCATGTGGCGGTGGTGACCGGCGGTGCGGTGCGGATTGGCCGGGCCATTGCCCTCGGCCTGGCCAGTGCCGGGGCCGACGTCTGCATTCACTGCGGCAACTCGGTGGCCGAGGCGGAAGCTGTCTGCCGGCTGATACAGGGGATGGGCCGGAATTGCGCGGTTGTGCGGGGAGATCTGTCGCGGCCAACGGAGACTGCGCGGGAGATTCTCTCTGCGGCAGCCAGCCAGCTGGGGCCGGTAACCATTCTGGTCAACAATGCGGCGGTGTTTGAGCCGGACGAACTGGCCACATTGACGGACGAAGTCTGGCAGCGGCAGCTGGCGATCAACCTGCAGTCTCCCGTCTGGCTGAGTCGGGAGTTCGCGGCGCAGCTGCCGGAGGGGCGGATGGGCGGCATCGTTAATCTGGCTGACTGGCGGGCCCTGCGGCCGGTGCCTGGCCACCTGAGTTATACGATTGCCAAAGCCGGCCTGGTGGCGGCGACAAAGCTGCTGGCGCAGGAACTGGCTCCCCGCGTGCGGGTGAATGCCATCGCCCCCGGTGCGATACTCCCGCCACCGGAAAGCAGCGACGAACAGTTTCAGCGGCTGGCCCGGAAGATTCCCCTGCGGCAGACGGGTGGCCCGGAGCACATCGTGCAGGCGGTCCTGTTCTTCCTGCAGAATGAATTCGTCACGGGCGAGGTGCTGCATGTCACCGGCGGGCAGCAGCTGCAAAGTTCCTGATGGACGCTGGCCGGTGCGGGCCACAGTGGCTCCCTGGCCGGGTGGCTCGCCTGCATGCTCCGTGTGGAGTCGGTACACTGGTTCAAAGTCTCTCGGGTGACTGTTTCCCCGCACCGGGGTTGCCTGCTCCACGAACCATCTATCAGGACAGTGTGAATCCTCATGAGTCATGCTCTGCCCTCCCCTGCAGCTGCTCGCCATCCGCGGCGACAGCAGACGTATCGGCCCGGTGGCGGCCTGCTGCTGGCAGTCGCCCTGTTGATTTCCGCTGTGCTGTCCGGTTGCGGCGGCGGGGGAGAATCCGGCGGAACGCCGGCCGGCGGCAGTGCCGCGACCGACGGGAAGCTGGTGATTGCCATGCTGCCCAAGCTGAAGAACATTGCCTATTTCGATGCCTGCCACCGGGGGGCACGAGCCGCGGCGGACGAACTGGGTGTCGAACTGATTTACGACGGACCGGATTCCAACAGCGGGTCGGAGCAGTCCCGCTATATGGAAACATGGATTCGGCAGGGCGTCAGTGCGATCTGTGTGGCCCCCAACCAGCCGCGGGCCATTCGCCGCCTCGTGGAGCGGGCCAGCCAGGCGGGCATTCCCGTCTTCACCTGGGATACCGATGCCCTGGAAAGCGGGCGCCAGCTGATGGTGGCTCAGGTGGATGACAAGGTCCTGGGCGAAACGCTGGTAGACGACCTCGCGGCTCAGATGGGCGGGGAAGGCAAGTGGGCCATCGCCATTGCGAGCCTCGATGCCGCGAATCTGAATTCGTGGAGACTGCACGCCGAGAACCGGGCGAAGACGAAATATCCCGGTATGACGCTGGTCGACACCGTGGTTACTAATGAAGACGAAAACCGGGCTCGCGAACTGGTGGGCACGCTGCTGGGTCGGCATCCCGATCTGGGCGGCATTATCGCCTTTGATTCGAATTCAGTGCCCGGAGCGGCGGACGCGATTGAACGGGCGGAGAAAGTGGGCGAGGTCGCCCTGACGGGGAATTCGTTACCTAATACCATGCGGCCCTTCATTAAGCGGGGCGTGCTGCAGAGTTTTTATCTGTGGGATCCGCGGGCGCTGGGCGAGTTGTCGATTCGCGTCGCTGTTGCATCGCTGCGGGGTGAGAAGATTGAACCCGGCACCGAACTCGAGGGTTATGGCCCGCTGACATTCAGCGAAGAGAATCCCACCACCATCATCCTGTCGAAGCCGGTCCGCTTCACAAAGGATAATATTGATGATTATGACTTCTAAATTCAGGCCGGCCCTGCCAGGCCGCGTTTCGGTTATCGCCGTGCTGTCGGTTGCCTGCGGTCTGGTTGCGGGGCCGGTGGACAGTGCCGAGCCGCAGGCACCGGTGTATCCGGAGCACCAGGACCTGCTGTATGTGCTGAATGCAGACGGTGAAAAACAGCCGGTCACGTCGGTCAAGGGCTGGGAGCAGCGGCGGACCCACGTGCGGACGCATATTCAGTCGGTGATGGGCGAGTTGCCCCGGCCGGCGAAGCCTGTCCCGCTCGATGTGCAGGTGCTGGAAGAGAAAACCATCGAAGGGATGCTGCGGCGGAAGATCAGCTATCACACGGATTCCACGGAACGCCGGGTGAATGCCTGGCTGTTTCTGCCGCAGGGGAAGCTGGCTGGTACTGCCAGCGGGGAAACATCAAAGCGACCGGCCATTCTGTGCCTGCACCAGACGACCGGCATCGGCAAGGATGAACCGGCCGGCCTCGGGGGACTTGAAAACCTGCACTATGCCCATGAACTTGCGAAACGCGGTTTCGTATGTCTTGTCCCCGACTATCCGTCATTCGGCGAATACCCGTACGACTTTAAGGTGCAGGGGAAACACTATGCCAGTGGTTCGATGAAGGCGATCTGGAACAACCTGCGTGCCGTAGATGTATTGGAGACACTGCCGCAAGTCGATCCGAATCGCATCGGCTGCATCGGGCATTCGCTGGGTGGACACAATACATTGTTTACGGCGGCGTTTGACGGTCGGATTCGAGCGGTAGTAACGAGCTGTGGCTTCACTGCGTATCACGATTATTACAAGGGCAATCTTGCCGGCTGGACGAGTGACCGCTACATGCCTCGAATTCGTGATGTCTATGGAAATGACCCGGACAGGATTTCATTCGATTTTCATGAAATCCTGGCGGCCATTGCTCCGCGATCCATCTTTATCAATGCCCCGACAGGCGATGATAACTTTGACAATGCAGGCGTGAAGAAAGTGGTGGCGGAAGCCGGTAAGGCGTTTGAAATCTACGGAAAAGTCGCAGGCGGAATTGTGGCCCACTACCCGGAATGTGGTCACGATTTTCC
>JAGQPV010000042.1 GCA_020426545.1 Planctomycetaceae bacterium | reverse complement strand
TCGAACACGCTGTCGGCTGCGGAGCACACGATGGCGCTGCTGCTGGCGCAGGCGCGCAACATCCCTCAGGCACACGCCGCGCTGGTCGCAGGTCGGTGGGAGCGCAACCGGTGGGTGGGCACCGAACTGGCCGACAAGACGCTCGGTGTGGTCGGGCTCGCACGCATCGGCAAGCTCGTCGCTCAGCGCGCTCTGGCCTGCGGCGTGCAGATCCTCGCCCACGATCCCTACGTCGCGCCCGACCGCGCCCGCCAGATGAACGTGGAGCTCGTCGACCTCGACCAGCTCCTCGCTCGCTCGGACTTCGTCACCCTGCACGTGGCGAAGACCCCTGAGACCCTGGGCCTCATCAACGCCGAACGCCTCGCTGCGTCCAAGCCCGGCATCCGCATCGTCAATGTGGCCCGGGGCGGCATCGTCGATGAGCAGGCTCTGGCCGACGCCATCGAATCGGGCCATGTGGCCGGTGCCGCGATTGACGTTTTTGAAGAAGAGCCGCCCACCGATCGCCGGCTGGTGAATCTGCCGCAGGTGCTGGCGACTCCGCACCTGGGTGCCTCCACCGATGAGGCCCAGGAGCTGGTGGCCGTGGAAGCCGCCGATATCATCTCCGGCTTTCTGCTGCGGAATGAAATCCGCTTTGCCGTCAACATGGCACCGGTTTCCGCCGCGGAGATGCAGGAGCTGCGGATTTATCTCGATCTGTCCCGCCGGTTGGGCCTCCTGCTGGCACAGTGGTCCCGCAATCAGCAGCTGGGCCTGAAGGCGGCCACGCTCGAATTCCGGGGCGAAGCCGCCGAGCTGAACACCACTTTAATGCTCGATGCCTTCACCGCCGGTCTGCTGGAAACCGCGCTCGACCGTTCGGTGAACCTGGTCAATGCGGCCACCGTGGCGAAGGACCGGGGCATTGCCATCAGTTCGATCAAGCCCCCCGGCCGGGGCGATTTCTCCTCGGTCATTACCGCCCGCATCGAAACCGATTCCGGCGAACTGAAGGCCGCCGGCACCGTGTTCGGCCACAGTTTCCTCCGGCTCGTGCGGCTGGGCCAGTTCCCGCTGGAAGCCTATCTCGACGGGCTGCTGCTGGTCTATCGCCACCGCGATGTTCCCGGCCTGATCGGTTACATCGGGTCGATCTGCGGAGAACACCAGGTCAACATCGCCCACATGGCCCTGGGACGCGAGAAGAACGAGCAGGGCGGAGATTCGGTAGCCGTCCTCAACCTCGACAACGAACCTTCGGCCGAGGTTCTGAAGCGGATCAGCGAACACCCGGAAGTCACCGGCGTCGAACTGTTCCGTCTCCCCGCTGCCGGCGCTCCGCTCCCGTGGCTGGGCGGTACACCTGGCTGAGGCCGGACTTCCGCCCGCCTGAACAGTCGGGGGATTACAAGCTGCCGGAGCCGGCCTTCCTGGCCGTTGCTTCGCTGCTGTTCCTGCAGCGCTGCCCGCAGGTGGAGACGGCCAGCCGATACGGCACAGGTGCTCCGTTCCGGCGGCGGCCAACGGCAGTCACGTCAGGATCGGCAGGTGGCACTGGCAGCTTGCTGCCAGTGAAGAGAGACAGCGAGAGGTGTCAGCTGCAGCCAGCACCAGACGCTTCTGGACAAACAGGCAGTCGGTCCGTTGGCACAGTCCGCGCCGAAGCCGTTCCGGCCCCGCACCGTTCGGGCTGCGGAACCGGGAGGACGGGCACCGGGGGCCGCGCGTGGCCGGGAAAATCAGACGCTGGCCGGGGCACAGGCATCGGCCAGACGACCGTGTGCATCCAGCAGCAGCGACTCTGTTTCTTCCCAGCCGATGCAGCCATCGGTGATGGAAACGCCCCTTTCGAGGCTGCTCAGGTCACTGCCCAGCGACTGTTTGCCAGGTTTGAGATTGCTCTCCAGCATCATGCCCACCAGCGTATCGTTGCCGGCAATCCGCTGCTCCAGGACGCTGTTCCAGCACAGAGACTGCTTCGTGTAGTCTTTGCTGCTGTTGGCGTGGCTGCAGTCGACCAGCATGCGGGCAGACAGGCCGGCAGCCTGCATCAGCGATTCGGCTTCGGCAATCTGCTCGGGGTTGAAGTTCGGGCCGGAGTGTCCGCCCCGCAGAATGATGTGCCCCCACGGGTTGCCCCGGGTGTTGATGATGCAGGTTTTTCCGTCGGCATCGATCCCCAGAAAACTGTGCTGGCTCTGAGCGGCACACATGGCATTGATGGCGACCGGCAGACCGCCGTCGGTTCCGTTCTTGTAACCCACCGGCATCGACAGACCGCTGGCCATCTGCCGGTGCGTGGGAGATTCCGTCGTGCGGGCACCGATGGACGCCGTGGTAATCAGGTCGGCAATGTACTGCGGAGTGATCGGCTCCAGCATTTCCGTCGCAGCCGGCAGGCCCATATCGGCAATCGACAGCAGCGTCTTCCGGGCGATCCGCAGTCCGGCGGCAATGTCGAACGTGTCATTCAGGTGCGGATCGTTGATCAGCCCCTTCCATCCGACGGTGGTCCGGGGTTTCTCGAAGTAGACCCGCATCACCAGGAACAGCCGGTCCTTCACTCGTTCGGCCAGGTCCCGCAGTTTGCCGGCATATTCCAGACCGGCCTCGGGATCATGGATGGAACACGGGCCGACAATCACCATCAGGCGGCGGTCTTCTCCGGAGAGAATCCGCTTGACGACCTCGCGGGATTCCACAACGGTTTCCAGCGCAGCGGGCGAAACCGGCTGCTCTGCCTTGAGGGCGGCAGGGGCTACAAGCGGGGTCGTACTGACGATGTTCACGTCCTGAACAGGCTTCGTCGCTGACATGGACAGCATCCAATCGGCGGGCAGGGCAGGCTGGCAGTCCGGCGTTGAGGACAGGCAGGCGGTTGATCTGCGGATTCGGGTGGAAGACATTCCAAATACCCCCATCGTATCAGGATGCTGTTTCGATGCCAGAGCCCGCACCGGCCAATTCACGGTGATCGGTTGTGTTTCTGAAGGCTTTGTAAGCTTCCCGCCGGTTCCTGCCGCCCGGCGACTTTCCCCGGAGCGATCTTCCTCCGCCCAGTGCTGTCGGCCGGCAATCTGGAGTTTCCCCGAAAAAACAGCCGCTGTGCGGGAAGAATGCGGCCGCCCGTCCGTTGTCTCTGGTGAACAGAATCAGCGGGCCACACGGGAAAGAACGCACTGCTCCGGCAGTTTTCCCCGGTGATCTGCACTTCTCAGCGACTGGCTGGACCGGGACACAAGCAGTACCGGGAAACAATGGGGACAGACCGATGCCTGATGGAAGCCGCCGCCGCCGTCACTCAGCCGATCCCGCCCGCCGCTGCTGGTATGCCCGTCATCGTTCGGCCCGGTTCGCCCGCCGCTTTGGCCTGAGCGAATGAGCGGAACGGCTCAGCAGCCTGGCGGAAGGTTTTCCGTGCAGAGCAGGCATTGCCGGAAGTCGTGCCGCCACAGCAACAATGGCGCTGGCAGTATGCCGGTAGCAGAATGCGGGGAAATGAGAAATCCCCCCAGGCACCAGCGGACGCACACGGGCGATTCAGCCCGGCATCACATGGCCCCCGCTGCGGCGGCACCGCAGACAGGAGCTGGCCCTCGTGCCACACGCCCCGCCCGGCTGGAAACAGGCGTGCCCCGTTTCGTCTCAGCGGACACCCGGCTGAAACGGCAGCAGCGGACGACCACTCGAACCACTGCCAAACATGGGCTTGTCGAACATGGGCAGACTGGCGGAAGAGCGATCCCGCGTAAATGGCTGAACCGGCGAAGAAGAAGAAGTGAACTGCGCCGGCTCAGTGGCATCGCCCGCCGCGGGGGCACCGGCCTGCTGCGAAACGGATGTGCCGGGATCAGCGGAAGAATAGCTCTTGGACGCTGTTCTGTCTGTAATCGTGGGGGCCCAGCCGGATTCCGCCTGAACGGGATTGCTGCTGAACGGCGTGGCCGGAACGGGCGCGAAATACGGGGCATCGACCGAAGTTGAAGGCCGGGATTGTGTTTCGACCTGTTTCTCCGAGGGCAGAGACCACCGGGCCGGCCTCATCCGGGCGTCGGTCCGCAGGCGGTTGACAGCCGGAGTGGTCTTCCGGGCTGGCTGCCACTCTTCATTGCGGTAGCTTTTGCCCTCGCGATCCAGCAGCCGCGGCCCTCGCACGGGAGACTCCCGGGGCTGCCACGGAGATTCCGGGAAGCCACCCACCGGTCCCCGCCGCAGAGCCGGCAATGTGCCTTCGGGCTCATCGAATTCAAAGCTGTCCCGGGTGGAGAACATGGGAGGAGCAGCTGCCGGGGCACCGAACTGCTTCCACTGCCAGTGGGGATGTGTTTCCGTGCGGGCGATCCGCAGGTGGCCGACCGGCCGCTCTCGCGGAAGCGGCTTCTGCTGCAGATCGGGCAGCCGGGGCAGATTCATCGTCACACAGTGGACGGCCCCACCCAGTTCAATCAGCGTCGAGCAGTCGATCCGGGCGATCCGCCAGCCGGGCAGCAGCTGGCGATACATGGCCACGGCCCGCGCCACGCCAACCGGGTCAATCTGTGGATAAACCGGCAGCAGCAGCACGCCGTTGGCAAACAGCACGTTGGTGTAGCTGGGCCACAGCACGCTGTCGTGAGGCGGCATGGGAATGCGGACGACCCGCAGCGGGCCGTTGCGGGTATGCACCTTGCTCAGCCGGTCCGCATTCCGGTCGAGGATTTCGGCATTCAGCGGGTCATCGGCCCGCGAATACTGGCCCACCACAACCGTATCCTGCGAAACGAACGTGGCGAACATGTCCACGTGGCCCGTGGGTTCGCCCATCAGCGGTTCCAGCACCACCAGCTGGCGGGCACCGTAATATTCCTGCAGCACATTCTGCAGATCCTGCGGACCGAATGTGCCATCGTCGTTGCGGTCGACTGTGGCCCGGGTCGTCAGCACCAGCCCGGCCCCGTTGGAAAGCAGATTCCCGCCGTCGAGGTACAGCGGCGTCTCCACCGACTGCACCCCCAGAATACGGCCCAGCTCCGCGGGCACCGCATCGTCGCTGGTGCGGTCGGAGTCTCCGTAACCCGCATCCAGGAAATGGAACTGACCCGCCGGGCCGGAGAGCACCATCGGACCGAAATCCCGCGCCCAGATGGTGTCGGTCGCCAGGTGAATGAACCGCACGGCATGCCGGGAAATTCCGGCATCGATCAATGCATGGCTGACCGACCGTTCTTCGGTTTCGTCAGCCACCAGCATCACCACCTGCACCCGGGGGCTGGCGGCACGAATGATGTCCAGAATGGCCTGCTGCACCGACTGGTCTTCCGGCTCCCAGCCCACCAGCACACCCTGCTGCTGCTCGAATTCGGCAATCATGCGGAACTGGGCATCGGCGGCCGGGCGGGGCAGAGCATGACGTTCGGGCACGAATCGAACCCGCGCCATGGCTGAAGCCGGCACAAGGGCGGGCAGCAGCGCAGCAGCAATCACCAGGCAGTAAGTACGGGCCTTGTACACCGGCGGTACTTTCAGAAGGCTGCCGTGACCAAAGGCCCAAACCGGCCTGGAACGCGCAGAGGTGGCGACAGAACGCGACCCGCTCTCTGAGTATCATTCGGAGCGCACCGGCTGCCGACTGCAGAAAACAGGTTGAGATGCAGGATTTTCCGGCAGGAGCCTGGTAACCGGCAGTGTGGGGCCGGCTGGCACGCTGTCAGGTCTATTTGTTGCTGAGCCTGTGATGTTGAATCGGGGACGTTGAATCAGCCGCAGCGACAGTAGAACGTGAGGATTCTCCCGCGAATATCTTCCGCCCGCAAGAGTAATTCTCACGAACCTTAAGCAGATTTCATGCCATGTGGCCTTAAAGACTGCTTTCGCAGGCCGTCCGTGGCATCTCCGGCATCCTGTGCCAGCCGGTTTCTGGTCTTCCGTACCATACTGACTCGATCCCCGTCCCGTCCGGCACAGGGGTGTGTCAGCTTCCATTACTCCCGAACATTCCCGACACGCTGCGACAGTGGACGGACAGCCGCGGATGGTTACCGGCAGTTCCCGGCGATCGGCCGCAGAGGCCCGTTCCGGGGGCGGCTGGTCCAGTCCTGGCGGTTAGAGAAAACAGGCAGGAGGCCGATGGAACTAAAACCGCCCGGCAGCCGGAAAGTTCCACTGGAAACGGACGGATTTTGCAGAAAATACCACAACAGCAGTCTTGTGGCTTCAATCGGCGAGCCGGTTCCGGCCCCTCGGGCGGCCCAGGCTCTGCACCAGCTCAGGTCAGCCGCAGCCGCTGCCTGGCAAAATGCAGACCGTCGGTCAGCCGGTCGATCTCTTCATGCGTGTTATAGAACGCGAAGCTGGCCCGGGTGGAGGCTGAGATCCCCAGCAGATCGTGCAGCGGCATGGTGCAGTGATGCCCGTGACGCACGCAGATCCCCTTGCGGTCCAGCAGGACCGCCACATCCTGCGGGTGTGCGCCCTCCATGGTGAACGAAATGATCGAACCGCGGTGGTCCGGGGCGGGGCCGGGAATATGCAGGCCGGGGACTTCCGCCAGCCGGGTGAAGGCGTATTCCAGCAGTTCCTGCTCCCGGGCGGCAATGGCGTCCAGACCGACGGCTTCCACGTAGTCAACAGCTGCACCCAGGGCGATGGCCTGTGCAATCGGCAGGGTGCCGGCTTCAAACCGGGCCGGCAGGGGAGCCCAGGTGGAATGGTCTTCAAAAACCCGTTCGATCATGTGGCCGCCCGTCAGAAACGGGTCCATCGCTTCCAGCAGTTCGCGACGGCCGTACAGCACGCCCACTCCACTGGGGCCATACAGCTTGTGTCCGGAAAACGCCAGAAAATCGATGCCGGTTTCCGTCACACTGGTCCGCCCGTGCGGCACACTCTGGGCTCCATCGACCAGCAGCACCGCTCCTCGGGCGTGTGCCTGCCCGGCCAGCAGTTTCAGTGGCGGAAGAGTGCCCAGCACATTGGACATGCCGGTCACGGCCACCATCTTCGTGCGGGAAGTCAGGCAGGTTTCCAGCTGCTCCAGATCCAGCTGGCCATCGGCGGTCAGCGGCAGGTACCGCAGCGTGGCCCCCCGTTCGCGGGCAATCTGCTGCCAGGGCACAATGTTCGCATGATGCTCGAGCGGCGTCAGCAGGATTTCGTCGCCAGCTTCGAGGTTCTTCCGTCCCCAGGCCTGGGCTACCAGGTTGATCGACATCGTCGTGCCGGAGGTGAAGATGATCTCTTCCGGCAGTGCCGCACCCAGGAACTGCCGCACCCGCTCCCGAGAGTGCTCCAGTGCTTCATCGACCTGGTTGCCGAACTGGTACACGCCCCGGTACGCGTTGGCGTAGTACGTTTCGTAGACTTCTTTTTCGCAGTCGATGACGGCCTGTGGCTTCTGCGCGGAGGCCCCGCTGTCGAGGTAGGTCAGCGGTGCACCGTTGGGCAGCACGGTCGCCAGAATCGGAAAATCGGCCCGTACCGCATCGATGTTGAACCCGCCCGACGCAGGCAGCCCGGCACTGGTTTCGGAATCAGCGGGTGTCACGGTTTCTGCCATCCTGTGTACTCTCCAGTGCCAGCGAAGATCGGCTGTTGTTCTGCCTGTCTGCCGTCCGCAACCGATCGGCCCTCCTTACTTGAGGGCGGTCTTCCGCCATGCCGTGTCCTGCTTCCGACAGTCTCCGACCGGAACAGGCTCGGGGGATATTCCGCGAACGCTGTCAGAGTCCACCAGGGCGGTCCAGCGCCTGCCGTCTGCTTCACCCGGCCGGATTCACCCGACTGAAACACTCCCGCACCGGCAGGTGATTCGAACCGGCAGTTGTTCCAGCCCGGCAGTGGATCCGGAAAGCCGGTTGCCCTGAACCGGCTGCCGGTCCCGCCGTCCGGCTCCGTACGGGGAGCAGGCTGTTACTCGTCGCCGCTCTCGGCTGTCTCCGCCAGGCATTTCCGGGCCAGCCCGCGTACCCGCTGCACCATTCCATTCAGGCCGTTGCGGCGGGCCGAACTGAGGTGCTGATCCAGCCCCAGCCGCGCAAACTTCTCCCGAATGTCGATGTCGAGAACTTCCTGCGGGGTCCGGCCGGAGTACAGCGTCAGCAGCACGGCGATCAGTCCACGGACAATCATGGCGTCGCTGTCCGCGCGGATATCCAGCTTGAGCGAGTTACCCTGCACGGGCTGGGCGATCAGCCAGACATTACTCTGACAGCCATGCACACGGTTTTCTTCCGTGCGACATTCGTCGGGAAATTTCGGCAGTTCGAAGCCCATGTCGATCAGCAGGTCGCACTGGTCTTCCCAGTCGCCCAGAAAATCGAATTCTTCGACCAGTTCGTCGTAGGTCATGGTCTGCAGCTGATTCAACCGGCTGCTCCTTCCCGCCAGAATGGACTGGCCCGCACGTTTCGATGGCCCCGGCAGCAGACGGGGCACCCGGGTTTCACGGTGTCTCCGGCCGCCACCTGGCAGGCCGGAGGCAGCTTCAGGCGAGGCAGTACCTGTCCGGAAATCGTGGCCGGAAACAGCATGGTCTGGTGTGAGTTGTTTCCTGCCACCCGCCGCCTGGTGACGGGTGAGGACAGGGCTCCGGACGGTCCCGCCTGGCCTTTCGGATGCAGGGGCCGGAGCGGGGCGATGGTCTGCTGGTGCTGCTCTGTTGTCTGACTTCTTTATTCTAGGGCTGAAGGCTACGGGATCCAACCCTCGCCCCGGAGCACGGTCGATTCCCTCACCGGGCGTACCGTCCCTGGAACCCGGTCCCCCGACGAGCGGACCTCCACGGGACAGTTCTTTGTCCCCTGATCACTGTCCCACCCTTCTTCCTCACACTTTCGCCATCCAGGGCCGCCCTTTCCTGCCTTCACTCGGCACAGCGCCCTTATCCGGCGCACGATCTCTCCACCAATGCAGGGCCTGCTCTGGACGGCTAATCACTCTTCCAAAAGCGGTCGGAAATATGGTCGCATGGCCAGTTCAGGCTGCGAGAGTCTCCCGTCTGAGGAATAGCCATGAGTACGAAATGTACCGTAGTGAAAGGGCGGTCTCTTGCTGATAATTCCGATGGACTGCTTGACTTCCTGCCGTCTGCGCTGGAAAATCATGCAGTATCGGTGTGTATTTTGCACCAGTTGAGATCTCACCCTCCGGCTCCGTGTCCACTCTCGGAGCCCTCCAGAACCCTCCCGCGGTTCGCTCTCCGCTCCAGCGAACCGTTCCTGCAGCCGATGCCCTGTTTCGGTGGCATCCGCTCCGTCCTCCCCTCGACTTCTCTTTCTTTCTGCTGTTCTTATCAGGGGCGCCATTATGCCTGTCTCGCATCGCCGCGGATTCACGTTGATTGAACTGCTGGTCGTCATTGCCATTATCGCCGTGCTGGTCGGGCTTCTGCTTCCAGCCGTGCAGCAGGCCCGCGAAGCCGCCCGCCGGATTCAGTGCCGCAGCGCCATGAAGCAGATCGGTCTGGCGATGCACAATTACGAAAGCACCACCCGCACCTTCCCGATCGGCACCTTCACCAGTGGCAACTGGCGGGCTTCGATTCTCGCCCAGCTCGATCAGGGACCGGCCTTCAATCAGCTGAACTTCTCCGCCAGCATGTGGGGCTCCTCCACGGCACCCGGCTACACGGCCAATCCCATTTTGCGGGACATGCGCATTCCTGTGTATAACTGTCCCTCCAGCCCGCTGCGGACAGACTCCTACCAGAACACTTCCAACAACAACAGTCACGGGCAGGCCATCGATTATGTGGCCATTGCCGGTGCCTATGTCGATCCCGCGGGAAACACCGCCGATTACTGCAGTGCCCTGACCAATCATCAGAGCTATATCTGCAATAACGGCATGTTCGCCCCGAATCAGGTCTTCCGCCTGCGGGACTGCACCGACGGCACATCCAACACCATGCTGATTGGCGAACAGTCGGGCTCGGTCAACGGGAATGACTATCGTTCCGGTTATTACGGTGGGTGGAGCGGGTTTACCGTCGCGCTCACGGCTCCTGAGATCACGGGCTCGCCGATGGATACCTACGGCTCCGGTATCACCACGATTCGGGATGGGAACACCATCAACATGCAGACCACGCCCGCCGGCGGAGATTCTCCCTATGCCGGGAACACCGTGCTGAACTCCTACCACACGGGCGGAATCAACGTCACCCTGGCCGATGGCTCCGTGCGGTTTCTGTCGGAGAACATCAACCGCGCGCTGTACAGCTACCTCGGCCAGCGGGCCGACAACCAGGTTCTCGGCGAATTCTGAGAACGTCCGGTTCACACCACCACAACAGCAGGAGGAAACCCGAATATGCGGCGACGAACGATGCTGTGGTGCCTCTGTCTGCCGGTCCTTCAGGCCAGCCTGATGACCGGCTGCCGGCAGGAGCAGGCCGCTCCCGGAGATCCTGTCACCCCGGTCACCGGCATGGTGACTCTGGATGGCAACCCCCTGGCGGAGGGGCGGATTGCATTCATTGAGGAAGACAGCGAGCCGCGGCGGGAATACATCGCCATGATTGAGAACGGCCGGTTCGAGGCCACCGCTCCGCCGGGTACCCGCCGGGTCGAAATCCGTGCCTACCAGAAACCGGAAAATCCCACGGAGGAAGCCGGCACCTATCCTCAGATTCTGCCCGCCCGGTACAACGAGAACAGCGAACTTTCCGCCGAACTGAAAGACAGCGGACCGAACAGTCTGACCTTCAAGCTGACTTCCGGTGAGTGATCGGCTCCAGGGCCGGAACCGGCCTGCCTCCAGGTTTTGAGGAGTATCAGATGAAGCAAGTTCAGCGTTCCCGCGGTTTTACTCTGATCGAGCTGCTGGTGGTAATCGCCATCATCGCCATTCTCATCGCCCTGCTGCTGCCGGCCGTGCAGCAGGCCCGGGAAGCCGCCCGCCGCACGCAGTGTCGTAATCAGCTCAAGCAGCTGGGCCTTGCGATGCACAACTACCACAGTGCCCACAAGGTCTTTCCTCCTGGCGGGCTGGGCAGCACGATCTGGAATCAGCCGACTCTGTCCGGCGAAGACCAGAACGACAGCGTCGCCCGCGCGGGCTGGGTTCACATGATTCTGCCCTACATCGACCAGGGCCCGATGTATAACCAGATGAGCCCCTACATGAGCGGCGCACATGGCTTCAAGCACGTGAAGGAATGGCCCGGCGGGAACCTGCTGATTCCGGCCCTGCTGTGCCCATCCGACCCCGGTGCCGGCAAGAATGACCTGTGGACGGGAACGAACACGAAAGAGCAGCGCCCATTCGCCAGCTACGTCGTCTGTCAGGGGTCAAGCAGTTCCGCCACGGGCACGAACCTGAACGGCATGTTCTATCAGATGTCGAGTACTCGCGTGCGCGATGTCTCCGATGGCACCTCCAACACGCTGATGACCAGTGAAATCCGCATTTTTCCCGAAGCGGATAATGGCAGCCCCATCGACCGGGAATCCGACTGGCGGGGTTTCTTCAGCAACACATTTGGCGTGACCTGCTGGTTCTCCACCGAGTTCCCGCCCAACACACCTCAGGCCGACCAGGTTCGCCGCTGTATCAATGCCACCGATGTGGGGGCTCCGTGCGTGTATACCACCAGTGGTTCCACACGAATGTTTGCCCGCAGCACGCATGAAGGCGGTGTGCACGCCGGCATGGCCGATGGCTCCGTTCGGTTTCTGTCGGAGAACATCAACAGCGCCCTGTACAGCTACCTCGGCCAGCGGGCCGACAACCAGGTACTGGGCGAATTCTGAAACACGGTCCCCAGTCCAGCGGAATCGGAGTCCCCGCGAGCCTGCCTGCCGCGAAGATGTCAATCGGCGGCAGGTTCGAGGCCGGAGTTCTGGTCACCGTCCCGCGCCAGCACGTCGGCGGCCACATCCCGCACGACTTTGCGGCTGGTGGTCACGCCGATGTGGCCGGTGGCATGTACGTGGTATTTCGTGTTCCACATTCCGGCCAGCTGGTGGATGCGGGTGGTGGGCACGAATCGGTCCCAGCGGGCGGCATGCAGTGTCATCCGGCTTCCCGGCAGCTGCTGGGGCCAGTACAGCGGCGAAACGGCACGGGCCACGTGCTTCAGATGGTCCGGATCGAGCACGCCGCGGCCCAGCCCCTCCCGCGAAGCCCGGGTAATTGGCCCGCCTTCCTGAATCAGCCGGCCGAGGTGCACCGGCGGGGCCACGGCCGACAGACACACCAGGTCCTCGACCAGCAGCGATGTCATCAGCGAAACCCATCCGCCGTAACTCACACCGGCCAGGCCCACGCGGCGGCCGGTCTGCTGCACACTGCGAACGACCTGCCACAGATCAAGCACGGACTGCCGTGAGACGGACATCTGATGCTGCAGGTCTCCGCCGACGATCAGCTGCCCCGGCCGATAGCCGGCGGGAGTCCGCCGGTTGGTGAACGGCGGTTCGATCTGGATCACGTCGATTCCGGCCGGCACCAGGTTCTTCGCCAGCGCCCGGAACCAGCCATCACCCGACTGCACCAGCCCGTCGACACCCACAATGGTCAGGTTGCTGCTGCCTTCAGTGGCCTGAAACCAGCGTCCCCGAACCCGGGCCGCTTCCGGAAAGGGATTGCCCACTGCGCTGGGAAAATCCAGATCGTACACTGTGGCCGATTCGTGCTGCTCCCGCACGGTGGCCACAGCCGGCAGGTCGATCCACTCCGGCAGGGGCTGGAACAGCCGGTACGGGTCGCCGCACTCGAGGTCGGGAAATCCGCCGTCTCCACAGCCCGACCGGGGCGGGTGTCTGCGGTAGCGCAGCACCTGGTGCAGCGTGATCAGCCCGACCAGCTCGTCCACCACGGTTGAAGTCAGCCAGCGCCACATGACGGTTCCGTTGTCTTGCCCGGCAGGCGGGTGTCGGCAGATTCTGATTCATCGGCCAGGGCGGGCAGCTGGCACGGTGCGGCACGCGTCAGCATGCCGGAACACCAGCAGAAAAGCGAGGGCAGGCTGACTGCAGTCGGAAAATCCGCTACCATTGCATCGCGCACAGCGGCGAAGTGCAACGGGCAAGACCGTCCGCGGCCAGCCCGACTTCGCTGTTCCGCACCTGCTTTCCGACAACCTCCCGACACCTGGCCGACAGGGCACCATGCCCCCAGAACTGACTGCCCAGCTGATACTTGCTGCCTGCTTTCTGGTCATTGCAGCCGTCATCGGCCTGCAGGTGATCCGCTCCGAGTACGGCTGGCAGGTGTGGCTGCTGTATGTGATTGAGCGGCTGCACGTGGGGCTGATGTTCCGCCTGCGGGCCAATCGCCGCTGCCCGTTTCCGGCCGAAGGGCCGGCCCTGGTGATCGCCAATCACCGCAGCCCCGTGGACCCGATGCTGGTGTGGATGAACACCCATCTGACGGAAGGTTCCACCGGACAGCGGCAGCGGATCGTCAGTTTCCTGATGGCCCGCGAATACTACGAACAGCCCGGTGTCATCGGCTGGATCAGCCGTTGCCTGCGTTCCATTCCCGTGGACCGCAATGGCCAGGACATGTCGGCCGTGCGGGAAGCACTCAACCGGCTGCGCCAGGGTGAACTCATCGGCATCTTTCCGGAAGGCCGCCTGAACGAAGGCGAAGGGCTGCTGCCCGCCAACCCGGGCATTGCCCTGCTGGCCCTGCGGGCGAAAGTGCCCGTGTACCCGATGTTCCTGCACCATGCGCCGCAGTCCAGCCGCTCGATGGTGGCCCCGTTTCTGATTCCCAGCCGGGTCCGGGTGACCTACGGCGACCCGATCGATCTGTCTCCCTGGTATGGCCGCCGCAAAGACCGGAAGACTCTCAGCGAGGTCACCAATGCGATGATGCGGGAACTGGCCCGCCTCGGCGGGACGACCTACGTTCCCGCCAGTGCCGAAGACGCTTCGGACAACGGCCAGCCAGAGACCGGTCGTGATTCCAGTGACAGCCGTAAAGCGGCCAGCCCGGCGGCTGGCGAAACGGCATCGGCCGGCAGCGGTGGTGCTGCTGCCGCCGGCAAGAATGGATCGCTTCCGCCCGCACACACTTCGGCCAGCGAAACCACCGCGGAAACTCAATCACGCACTGTTCTGTAGATGTTCAACTGCAGCTGACACTCTTCTGTTTGCCGAAAGACTGATGGAATGCCCAGCCCAGCGTCTGAAGTTCAACCCCGCACAGCCCGCCTGGCAGCCATGCTGGTTCTGTCGCTGTGCAGTCTCTGTTTCGCTCTGCCGGGATCCGTCGGTGCGGCCGATGATCTCGACCTCGGCGGAGTGACCGAAAAGCACGAAATGGTGCCCATGCGGGACGGTGTCAAACTGTCCTGCTGGCTGTACTTCCCGCCGGGTGAAGGCCCCTGGCCGGTGCTGTACGAGCAGCGTTATGCCGGCTCCCGTGCGGCAGGCACGCGGAAATCGCTGGCCAGTCTGGCCTCTCACGGATACGTCGTCTGCCTCGAGAATTTCCGCGGTTCGCAGGAGTCCGAAGGCGTGTGGGACGGCTACCGCGCACTGGGCTGGGGCGAACAGCAGGACGGTTACGACACGGTCGAATGGCTGGCAAAGCAGCCGTGGTCCACGGGGAAGATCGGCACGTTCGGCAGTTCACAGGCGGGCTTTGCCCAGAATTTCCTGGCCGTCACCCAGCCGCCTCATCTGGTGTGCCAGTACATGATTGATACCGGCCTGAGCCTGTTCCACGAAGGCTACCGCATTGGCGGAAGCGTGCGGGCCGAACGGTTCAAGGGCATGGCCGCCGTGTGCCGTGTGCCCGAACACAACGACCAGGTGCTGAAGACCTGGGACGAGCACCCCGACTACGATGAATACTGGGCCCAGGAAGACTGCACGCGGTTTATCCACAAAATGAACGTGCCCTGCTTCACCGTGGGCAGCTGGTACGACTTCATGAACGTCGGCTCGATCGACAGCTTCGTCGGCCGGCAGCACCGGGGCGGTTCGAACTCCGTGGGCCGGCAGCAGCTGATTATTGGCCCCTGGCGGCACGGACGGTTCAACAAGGGCACAAAAGTTGGCGACCTGGAATACCCGGAGAACGCGGCCTTCGACATGCAGCCGCACATGATCCGCTGGTTCGATCACTACCTGAAGGGCGTGGACAACGGGATCGAGAAAGAGACTCCCGTGAAGTACTACGTCATGGGCGCGGTGGGAGAGACCGACGCACCGGGCAATGTCTGGCGGACGGCGAAGGACTGGCCGGTGGCCGCGCAGGAAACCGCCATGTACCTGCACGGCGACGGCGCGCTGTCGACCGCAAAGCCGGAGAACGAAACCGGCAGCACGACCATCATCGCCGATCCCGAGAACCCGGCCGAAATCCCCGGCCGGGGTTTCCCCGGTGCGGCCGATGCCCGCGACTTTGAGAAACAGGAAAACGTCCTGACCTACACCACCGAAGTGCTCGAAGAGCCAGTCGAATGGACGGGTCTGGTCAAGGCCGATCTGCTGGTTTCCTCCACAGCGAAAGATACCGACTTCATTGTGCGGGTCTGCGATGTGTACCCCGACGGGCGTTCCATCCTGATTGTGGATTACATCCGCCGGGCCCGCTATCGCAACGGGTTCGACAAGCCCGAACTGCTGACGCCGGGAGAGATTGTACCGGTGAAATTTGATGTGGGCTGGATGAGCCAGATCTTCAACCGCGGTCACCGCATCCGCGTGACGGTCGCCAGCACCGGCGCCCCGTTCTTCGAGCCGAACCCGAATACCGGCGCTCCGCCCAGCCACGATCTGACAAAGCCGAAGGTGGTGGCGAAGAACACGGTGTACCACAACAGCAAGCACGCTTCCCGCGTACTCGTTCCGCTGCGGCCCGCCAGCACCCGCTGAGAATGCCGTGACGGTGAAGGATCCAGGTCCCAGGGAACCGGGAGGCAGCGACCGGCTGCTTCCCGTTCCCGCCCCGAGGTGGCCCGACCGTAGTCATTCATTTGACGATGATTCTGCGACGGCCCCGGGCAAGCTGTTTGATCTCGACGCCTTCCAGCTGAATTTCCGGCAAGCCAGCGCAGCGGCAGATCACCTCGGGATTCATGCTGAAGACCTGAATCAGACGCCGGGACGCATCTGAAGGCTGGCGAACTCCCTGCTCCCAGTTCTGCAGCGTCTTCGTGGACACGTTGAGCATCCTCGCAAAAACGACCTGCGACATGGCGGCTCTGCTTCGTAAGGCAGCCAGCGTTGTGGCGTCGATCTCGGGAGGCTCTTCGGGCACTTCCGAGACCTCAACCGTTCTCAATGCCAGTTCCCCTGACGCATGAGCAATACCTTCCTGCAGCCCCTGCTTGAGACGCTCAGACAACGGTTTTCGTTGTTTCACAGTCATCTCTTTCTCTGTGTGCGTCGACTGACGGCAGTCCTGGCTTTCTTCTGAAACTCAGCAGCCAGCATCGACAGTTCTTTCTTTTCGTCCACCGACAATTTCTCCTGCTCGTTCTTGTCGTAAATATCGAGCATGAAAAACCATCTGGCTTCAGGAACGTACAGGTAGATCACCCGTGTTCCACTGCGTTTTCCTTTACCTCGCTTTGGATTGGCAACGCGAATCTTCCTCAATCCTCCGCAACCCGGGATGACTCGCCCCCGGTCAGGTTGATTCATCAATTCCTGCTGCAACTCTGCATACACTTCGTCAGGAAGGTATTCGGAAATCCATTCGGTGAACTCCGAAGACTCAATGAAAATGGCTTTCATAGCCAGATCATTCTAACCCTGGACGCTGGCGTCAGAAGGAATCAGGACACCAGCCTACTTCGGTACGGAGATCTGGCGTCCACCGGCCAGGCTGAGTGTGACCGCCCGGCCTTCCGTCCCCCGCAGGGCTCGGAAGAAATCGCCCGGTGAGCGGACGGCGGTGCCGTTCACATGGGTGATGAAATCACCTTCCTGCAGGCCACTGATGGCATCGCGGGCCGCCGGATCGAGCGAGGAAACCACCACCGCTGCCAGGTAACGGAACGGCTGCTGCACGTATTTCTGCCGGCTGGTGGAGAAATCCACCCGCAGGCCCCGCCATTCGGGGTACCGCTGGCGGGTGGCCACAATGCCGCTGTCATCAGCCACGGGCCACTTGCCCAGCAG
>JAGQPV010000428.1 GCA_020426545.1 Planctomycetaceae bacterium | reverse complement strand
TACCCTCTCCGGGCACCAGCGGTTTCTGAAGATCAGCATCGAAGGGATTGAATCGATGAAATTATTCTGCAGCGTGTCCCAATCTGTTCTCCCGCGGCGTTTAATGCTGCTGACCGCGGTATGGCTGACGGTCACCAGTCTGAATGGTCCGGCTTCCGCGGAGAACTGGACCCGGTTTCGCGGACAGGACGGATCCGGAACCAGCACCGAACAGGGCATTCCGGCAAAATGGAGCCCGGGCGAAGTGGCCTGGCGGGTTGAACTGCCCGGCATGGGCCATGCCGCTCCCGTCATCTGGGGCGAAATGCTGTTCGTGACTTCGGCCATCGATGAAGGTGCCATGCGGTACCTGTACTGTCTGAATGCGGCCACCGGCAAGGAGATTTGGTCCCGTGAAACCGGAATGAACCGCAGCCATAAGCACCTCAAGAGCAGCTGGGCATCCAGCACTCCGGTGACCGACGGCGAGCAGGTCTTCGTCGCCTTCGCCGATGCCGATGACTACACCCTGGCGGCCTACACGGTGAACGGCGAACTGCAGTGGCGGAGGAATCTCGGTTCCTTCGAAAGTCAGCACGGGCAGGGCGTCTCGCCGATTCTGTTTGAGAATCTGGTGATCATCCCCAACGATCAGGACGGGCCAAGTTCCATCCGTGCGTTCGACAAAGATACCGGCCGCACGGTCTGGAGCACGCTGCGTGGTTTCCGGCGGACATCCTACGCCACACCGGTGATTTACACCGGCGACGATGGCGAACCCCAGCTGATCACCGCCAGCGGCGGAATGGGTCTGGCCAGTCTCGATCCCCGCACCGGTGTCACCCGCTGGGTGACTGGCGAGCTGCCGGCACGAACCGTCAGCTCGCCCGTGATTGCCGGCAATCTGATCATTCAGACCTGCGGCGGTGGTGGAAAAGGCAAGCTGCTGGTGGCGGTCGATCCTTCCGAGCCGCACAATGCCTCGAAGAACCGGATCGTCTACGAACGTGACCGCGTGCTGCCGTATGTGCCCACGCCACTGTTCCATGAAGGGCATATGTACCTGTGGAACGACAATGGTGTCGTCAGCTGCATGGAAGCGGCCACCGGCAAGAACATCTGGACGGAACGGGTCGGCGGGAACTACACCGGTTCGCCGATTCTGATCGACGGGCGGATTTTCATCATCAGCGAGAAGGGCGAAGTCGTCGTCGTGGCTGCTTCCCCCGAGTACAAGCTGCTGGGCCGCACCGCTCTGAACGAGGAAAGTCACTCGACCCCGTCCGTCGCCAATGGCCGGCTGTTCCTCCGCACGTTCCATTCGCTGGTGTGCATCGAGGGTGGCAGTAAAACGTCGGTGGAGAAGAAGGCGGAGTGAACCGGTTGTGACGGAACATTCCAGAGCCTCAGTCATCTGGGGCCTGTCGACGCTGCTTCAATCTGTCGCTGGTTTTTCAGGGACAGATTGAAGGGGTGTTTCGTTTCTGCTCCGCCCGCCAGGCCGTTATTTTCCCTTCCTGACGCCTGCAGTGAAGAGGAATCGAAACAGAGCGGTACCCACCAGCAGACACCCGACCGCACCGCACAGCATGACTGCCGGATGGAAGGCCAGAGCGATGGCGTCGCCTGGGTCAATGGGAGGCTGATTGCCCGGCATCTGCTGGAACATGCGGAGCATGCCAGCCACAGTCGGTATTACCGCTGCGATAATCAGCAGCAGCCCGACAGTCGCGAGCGGAAAGCGGCGGCGGCTCAATGCTGGCTCCCTCTGGTCTGGTCTTCCTGGTACTTCAGCTGTGCAGTCTGCGTTCGTCAGTTGCTGTTCAGACAGTGGCTGAGCTGCCCTGCCGCAGTTCCTCGACCAACTGCATCAGTTTGCGACCGTGGTCCACATACAGCTGGTAAGCCAGCTCCGGATCTTCATCGGCACTGCGGCCCAGGTGAATCACGGCCACCATGTGCGGTTCGATCGACAGGCAGCCGTCGTATCCCCGGCGGATCAGGTCGGCCAGCACCCGTTCCGTGCCGCTGTCGCCTTCGCCGGGAAAGCATTCTTCGACAGTGTCTTTGTCGATCCGCTTCCAGTCCTTGATGTGGTAGTGCACGGTCAGCTCGCGGGTGGCTTCGTAATAGGCGTACGAGTCCTGGTTGCGGGTATTGCCGGTATCAAACACGAGTCGCAGGCCGGGACTGTCGACCCGTTCGACCAGTTCCAGCGAATGCTGAGGCGAGCGGCAGGCCCAGCCGTGACAGTTCTCATGCACCAGCGTGACACCACCATCGGCGGCCATTTTCGCCAGAATGCGAAACCGGCGGACAACTTCATCCCGCCAGGCGGTTTCGTCCAGCGGCGTGGTTTTGCTGTTGGGGTAACTCATGCAGCGGATGAACTTCGCCCCCGCCCGCTGCATGCGGGGAATGGCCCGTGTCAGTTCCGCCACATCGACTTCGAAATCGCTGTCCACCGGGCGGGCCCAGTTGGCCAGCTGCGAGGCGAACCCCACCATCTGCATCCCCTCGTCACTGAGAGTCTGCAGAACGTGGTCGAACTGTTCGTCGGTCAGGTCGGTGATGCAGGTTCCGTCGATGTTCCGCGGCTCGAGGTGAGTCCAGCCGAGTTCCCGGTGTGCCCGAATCTGCCGCTCGAGGCTTTGTCCGGCTTCGTCGGAAATTCCCGCATAGTACATGGTGCCTGTCTCCCGGAATCCGTTGCTTACTGCCAGCGAAACAGGCCGGGCAGTGCAACCGGCCTGAACAGCAGCTGCAGTATGAGCAATTTTCCGGTTCGGCAACAGTCCCCGGAAGACAGTCCTGGCCGCGCGTTCTGGCGGTTCAATGAAAGAAAGGCGGCCCGGTCCCATGACCAGAGCCGCCTTTCCGAATATTTGCTGACCAGCGACTGCCTCTGTCAGGCGGGCAGCCGGCGGAACTCAACTCCCTGCAGCCACAGCTGCTTCGCGGGAAGTTACTTCGCGGCTTCGCGGGAGGGGATCCGGTCTTTGACATCATAGGCCTGGCCCACAGCCCGCAGCAGGCGGATCGACCACCAGGTGATGTCGACTTCCCACCAGCGGTGCCCGGCCGGTGCGACCGACGGGTGAGCATGGTGATTGTTATGCCAGCCTTCGCCGTAAGCCAGAATGGCGACCCACCACAGGTTGCGGGAGTGATCGGTCGTTTCGTAGTTCCGGTAGCCCCACAGATGCGTGGCGGAGTTCACGAACCACGTGCTGTGGTAGGCAAAGACCATTCTCGCACACAGGCCCCATAGCAGAAAGGGCAGGCCGCCCACGGCATACAGGACCGCGGCGCTGACCATCAGCCACGGGAAGAATGACCACTCGAAGAACCGCATCATCGGGCGGTCGAGCAGATCGGGCACGTAACGGCGATACAGGCGGTCGTGTTCCGCCGGAGTCTGCCGGACGAACATCCACAGCAGGTGCGACCACCATCCGCTGACGGTGGGGGAATGCGGGTCGCCTTCCAGGTCAGACCGCTGGTGATGCAGCCGGTGGGTGGCCGACCAGTTCAGCGGAGAACCTTCGCCCGAAAGCACGCCGCACAGCATGGTGAAGAATTCCGCCGGCTTGCGGAGCTTCATCGAGCGGTGCGACAGGTAGCGGTGATAGCCCAGGCAGATGCCGATGCTGCACGTCAGCCAGTGCATGACGACGCAGACAGCCACAGCCTGCCAGGTGAAGAAGAACGGAGCCGCCAGGGCACCGGCGTGCATCAGCACCATCCAGCCCAGCACACCCCAGCTCATCCATTTCCAGGACATCCGCTCGGGGCTGAAGGCTTCGTTCAGAATACGGCGGGTCTCGGCAGCACTGCCGTCGGCGGGTTCTGTATCGCTGCTGTCCAGAGCAGGCCCGTCGGGCAGCTCGGCAGGTGCATTCAGCACATCTTGTTCTGGTTCCAGAATCGTTGAACTCATAGCGGCAGATCCTGAGGCTGGATGAAAGAGGTTGGCTCGTTCTGTGGAGGACTGGCAGGGCTGCTGTCGGCAGGAACCAGACAACAGGTGTTCTGCAGGTCAGCACTCGCGTGCTGCAGAACCGCCGGAAATTCTCCCGGCGGAGTCTCCGCACTTCAGACGAAGTCAGGCGGATGGATTATGCAGAAGTATAGCCAGCCGGCAATCGCGAAGTGTCGCAGGACCGTCACAGTTGTGTCACAGTTCTGTCACAGGCGCAAACGATTGCAGGGGAACGGGTTGCGGAGGCAGGATCTGCCGGTCTCAGTCTTCTTCCCCGTCGGGGAGAGGGGGAGTGGCAGACGGACTGCCTGGCCGGGCGACAAAACGGTAGCCTCGACCACGTACTGAGAGAATGTGCTGAGGCTCGGAGGGGTTTTTCTCGATGATCCGCCGCAGTCGCATCACGAAATTATCGACGGAACGGGTGGACAGGTCGGCCTGTTCGTCCCATACGTCTTCGAGGATTCTGGAGCGGGACAGAACCGCGCCTTCGTGTTCGACAAAGTACCGCAGCAGGTCCATTTCCAGAGCCGTGGGAACGGTCAGCTGCGAACCGACGCGAATCTGGTGCTGCAGGAAGTCAATCACCACCTCGCCAAACCGGTATTCGCCCGGTTCAGCCGCGGGAGCGGGGGCCGCGAGGGCAGCGGCCGCCGCGCGGCGTTCCAGCAGGTTGCGGACACGTGCCAGCAGTTCCGGCAGGGCGAAGGGTTTGGTCATGTACTGGTCGGTGCCACAGTCGAAGGCCTGAGTCTTGTCCTCCGACAGCGTTCTCGCACTGAGAACCAGCACGGGCACCTGGGTATCGATTTCCCGGATGGCGCGGCAGGTTTCGTAGCCGCTCATTCCCGGCAGCATCAGATCAAGCACGACCAGGTCCACTGGCGGGCGGGCCTCTTTGAACAGGCTGAGAGCCAGCAGCCCGTCGCCCGCACGAATCACCTCGTAACCTTCCTGCTCGAAGTTGAACTGCAGGCCGGTGGCGAGGGCCTCTTCATCTTCCACGACAAGAATTTTCATGGTCGGAATCTGGCTGGGGGATGTGTGATCTGGACTTCAGTGTCAGAGCGCGGCAGACCGCTGCTGAGATGCCGGGCTGTCGGTCGGGCGGTACCGGAAACTCAGAGTGCGAAAAGCAGTCAGCCGACGGAAACCGGAGACGGCCGGGGCTGCGGGGAGTCATCGGCTTCGGGCGAGCCAGCCCGGCCCGGCAGCTCCACTTCAAAGACGCTGCCGTTCTGCCCGGTCCGGTTGACCACCGAAATGCGGCCTTTGAGCATGTGCACCAGCGTCCGCACAATGTACAGGCCGAGGCCGGTCCCCTTCTGCCTTCGCTCCAGCTCACTGCCGCCACGGTAGAACATTCTGAAGATCCGCTTGCGCAGCTGCGAGGGAACACCGTCCCCGTTATCGGCAATCCGCACGCGAACGCGGCCCGGTCCGGCCAGCCGGACTTCAATTTCCACGCGTGGCTCGGCACCGCCGTATTTGACGGCGTTGTCCAGCAGATTGCCGAAGATCAT
>JAGQPV010000427.1 GCA_020426545.1 Planctomycetaceae bacterium | reverse complement strand
GGTGGTGTACTGCCCCGGCAAGACAGCCGAAGAAGTGGTGGCCATCTTCCGGGTGCTGCAGGATCACCGGCAGTCCTGTCTGGGAACGCGGGCCACGGTCGAGCAGGCTGCAGCGGTGCAGGCTGCTTTTCCCGAAGCCGAATACAGCCAGGTGGCCCGCACACTGCGGCTGATGCAGCCGGGTGGCGAGGAACGGGGCCACGTGTGCGTGGTTTCCGCCGGCACCAGCGACCGCCCCGTGGCCGAGGAAGCTGTGGAGACGCTGCGGTGGATGCAGTGCAGCGTGGATCTGGTGACCGATGTGGGCGTGGCTGGCCCGCGTCGATTGCTGGAACAGCGGGACCGCCTCACCACGGCTGATGTGGTGGTGGTCGTGGCCGGCATGGAAGGCGCCCTGCCCTCGGCGGTGGGTGGCTGGGTCAGCTGTCCCGTGATCGCCGTGCCGACCAGCGTGGGTTACGGAGCCAGTTTCGGAGGAGTGGCGGCCCTGCTGGGCATGCTCAACAGCTGCGCATCCAACGTCACCGTGGTGAATATCGACGCGGGTTTCAAAGGCGGGTACATCGCCGGCCTGATTGCCCGACCGGAAGGCAGTGCTCCGGCTGTCTGAGTGAGCGGTCTGCATCAGCTGCCTGTCACCCCAGCCTGCATCCGACCCCGCTGTTCCCGTCCCCCTGAACAGGCCGAAGGAAGTCAGTATGACGGACCAGACAGCTGCAGGATCCCCGGCAGGCAGTCCGACACCTGGCCCGCGGCGGCGGGTGGTGCGTCCTGCCTCACCAGCCCGGCCCGATGACGGTCACAAGGGCAGCTTCGGGCGGGTGCTGGCAATCGCCGGCGGGCGGGGAATGAGCGGTGCCGCTGCTCTGTGCGGGTATGGAGCACTCCGCGGCGGGGCGGGTCTGGTGTGGCTGGCGATTCCCGAATCCATCAGCAGCATTGTCGCAACCATCGAACCATCGTGGCTGACGGTTCCATTGCCGGAAGACTGTGCCGGGCGGCTGTCCATGGACAGTCAGGGCGCACTTGAGCAGGCTTTGGAAGGCAAGGACGCGGTCGCTGCCGGTCCCGGCTGGGGACAGTCAGACGAACTGCGTCAGCTGGCGCACTGGCTGTATCAGTCGGTGAGCTGCCCGCTGGTGGTCGATGCCGACTTCCTGAATCTGCTGGCCGGCGCGGATGACGTGCTGAGTCATCCGGGCGGACCGCGCATTCTCACGCCCCACCCGGGAGAGTTCGCCCGGCTGATGAACTGTTCCATCACCACGGTGGAGGCGGCGCGGGAAACTCTGTCCCGCCAGTTCACCGACCGGTACCCGGTCACGCTGCTGCTCAAGGGGCCGGCGACCGTGGTGACCGACCAGCAGTCGCAATACATCAACGACACGGGCAACAGCGGCATGGGAACCGGTGGCTGCGGCGATGTGCTGACCGGGCTGATCGCCGCTCTCGTCGGCCAGCATATGTCCCCCTTCGAAGCTGCTGCATTCGGCGCGTGGCTGCATGGCACCGCCGGAGATCGGGCCGCCGCCGCTCTCAGCCGGCAGGGGCTGATCGCTTCCGACCTGGCCCGTTTTCTGCCTGCTGCCTGGCAGGAAGCTGAACGCACCGAGTAACAGCTCTCCTCGGCCGCTGCTGCCGGACTGTCCGTAAAACCGCCCGCCCGGTTCATAGTTTTCGGACTGAACAGCCTCGCTGCCGGCGGCATAAACTGCCCCGCCCTGTTATATCGACTGGCAGGATTGCAGCAGCAGTCAGGTTGGGTTCCTGCCGGCTGTAATATCTGCCCGCTCGTCTGGCGGTTCCAGTTGCCGCGGGATGGACTCCGTTTCTCTTCCACGGCCGGCACTGTACGCGCTGCCCACCTGCCCGCGCGAAAGCAGCACACGGATCAGACGGTACCGGTGCCTGATCGTGCGGTTCCGCCGGCTTCTGGCAGCCGCTTCTGCGGGGCGCTTCTGAATCGTTCTCTGCAGGCCGCGAATGGACTCGAGAACCGCCCCCGTTGCCGGTGCAGCCGCAGCTTCTGAATGGCCGGCCGGCCAGCGGGACAAACCGGTGATTACCCCGAGCGGAATCTTCATGCGGCGTCAGGTGCCCTCACTTCACTGAAACCGGCCCGGGCACCGCCGAAGAGGCCAGATTCACGTGTATCGTATCGATTGCGGGGACCACGAGTTCTGCAGAGTCTGGAGGGCCGGATTTTCCCCCCTAAGATCGGCAGATTCGGCGCTGTTCAACGGCGGATTCTGCCGCTCAAAGCCGTGAACAGCCGGCTCCAGAAGCTCGCAATTGACAGCCTCTGAAGGCCCAATTACAGTCCATCGCCGAACCGAAGCAGAGCGAAAGGGCAGGACGCCTCAAGGGCTGGCGGATATGAAACCACCGCTGATTCGGCAGGCCCGCCTGACTGGCAGATTCTGGAAAACGACATTCGTTTTGCTGCTGCTGCACTGGCTGCCTTCCTGCCACCGGGGCCGTCCTCAGATACCCCTCAAGATGGAACCACAACCGAATTTTTCGCCGGAAGGTCTCCACCCTGAACCGGCTCAGCCAGCTCCCGCAGAGCTGTCCCGGGCCACGCCGAATCCGCTGCCGACAGAGGCAGCACCTGTCTCCTCCGCCAGCGACGACGGGGAGAACTGGAAACCGAAAGGCGAGCCGCGAAACTGGAAGTACATCGTGCTGCATCACACGGCCTCAAATCGTGGCAGTGTGGATAGCATTCATGAGTCGCATCTGCGGCGAAAGGACAGCAGCGGCAATCCCTGGCTGGGCATCGGTTATCACTTTGTTATCGGTAATGGCCAGGGAATGGCAGACGGTGCTGTGGAACCTACGTTCCGCTGGAAGCAACAGCTGCACGGAGCACATGCCGGCTCTCTGGATTTTAATCAGCATGGAATCGGAATCGCGCTGATTGGCAATTTTGATAAGTCACCACCCACAGCAAGACAGCTTAAGTCGATCCAGCGTCTGCTGCAGGTACTGACTGAACGATACGGAGTACAGCCGGAAGATGTTGTGGGCCATGGTGAGGTGAAATCCACCAGATGCCCGGGCCAGCATTTTCCGCTGCTTGAGATTCGCCGCGGGCTGGGAGAGAAATCGGTGGGAACCCCCCGAGTCACTCCCGACGCCGCGGGTGATGTCGATCTGAAAAGGAGTCGGGTGCGATGATGTCGCGGTTTCCTAACTGGTTTCAGTCAGAGAGCGAGCGGCAGGCCTCGGGGTATGACCTCACGCCCCTGCCTGAACTGCACCACAGGGAGAATCTGCTCGAACAGCTGCAGACAGCCTCCTTCACAGATCAGCCCCGTTCCTCGGCGGCAGTCTGCCTTCGTCCCGCCGGCCGGCCGCTGATGGTTGCCATTCCCCGGGCCTACGAGCCGGGCTATGCCTATCCGCTGCTGATCTGGCTGCATGGCGAAGGGCGGACGGAGTCCGAACTCGAACGGATCATGCCGCAGATGACCGACCGGAATTTCTTCGGCCTCGGCTTTCGCGGCAATGCCAGTGCAGCCACCCTGCTGCCCGGCGGTCGCACCTGGCAGACCGATGACAGCTCCGTGGAGGACTTCTGCAGCCAGCTGCACGATGTCGTCTGCCAGCTGCGGCAGGAGTACCACATTCACAGCGAACGCATCTTCATTGGCGGCTTCGGCACCGGGGCGGAAATGGCCCTCTCGGCCCTGCTGACCCGCCCGGAATGGTTCGCCGGGGGTGTGGCCCTGGGCGGCATGCTGCCGGACGGCTATTCCGTCGCCTCCAGCTACGATGCACTGCGGCATAAACGGGTGCTGCTGGGGACCGGTGCCCGCGATTCCCGCACATCGGCGGAATCCATCCAGGCCACCAGCCAGCTGCTCAACTGCACGGGCGTGTCGGTCACCTCCCGCATCTGGCGGGGCGGACACGAACTGACCACCGAAATGCTGAACGACATCAATCAGTGGGTCATGGAATCGATCTTCAGCTCCGTCGGCTGAATTTCACCAGATTCCATGCGGAGGGGGACACAGGACGTTCCCCGCACCGGGTGCCTGTGCGGAAAACTGTTCTGCCGCCAGGTGAGCAAAGGCAGGAAGATCAATCCGGAGCTGGTAGCAGCGTGTGCCGCTGCTGGCTGCTTCAGCAGTGCCTTCAGGATGGTCGTAACCGCCTGATGCCGCGCTGGTTAGATATGCCAGGCACAGCATCGCCCGCGGACCGGCTGCCGTTTCGCAGCTGCAGTAGCAGGTTGTCGGGGCGTCAGACCAGCCGGTGAAAATGCCGGGACTGCCGCAGATCTCCGCATGAAGCGTTTGAGATCTGCCCGCCGCGCAGCCGTTTGACAGGGCTCCTGTCTGCGGCTTCGGGGGCACGCGCGAACCGAGCCGGAACCGCGCGCAGCGACTGGTCTGCCGGCCAGCTCTCTCAAGGCCCATGTTCGCACGGGCCGAGGTCGTCACCCACCATGGGTCGGCGGGTGACGACAGTGGATCCGACAGCCACGAAATCTCTGCCGGGAACGCCTCGCCATCCACATTCTACTGCGGATGATCTCCTGTCGCCCGCCAGTTCCCACTGGCTGACGACAGGGTTTCCAGGCAGTCGCGAACCAGCCTGCTCAGACGGCGGCCTGTTCGTCTCCAGACTCATTCCACTGCATCAGGTGCTCGTCGAGGGCGACGATCGTCACCTGATCTTCGTGCTTGCCTTCCGCGTCAGAAATCTCAAAGCCGGACTCTTCCAGCTTTTTGGCGTGCTCGGAATTCCGAGGCAGCATGCCCTTGTCGTCGATCGCCCGCCACCACTGCAGATGGGGCCAGTCACGGCGAACTGTCTTCAGCGCCGTCAGGACCGAACGTCCCGTTGTGCCGGAGGTAAACCCCGCACGACTGGCGATTGTGCTGAAAGTGGCCACCTTGCCCGCCCGCTTCAGTTCAAACAGCACTTCAGCGACTTCCTGAGCACGTGACGTCGTCATCTTCGCTACCTCATTGAACAGAAAAAGCAGCTGCGGGCCACATCAGGCCTGTCAGTCAGAGCAGTGCACGGAAGACCGGTTGCTCAGGAATAACAGGCAGCTGACTGCTGCCACACAGACTGCAGGATCACCCCCACTGCAGACAGTTCAACCGGCAGGTGAAACCCGCCGGATGCTGCACCAGTGCAGCCACCCCGGAATGCGCGGATCGACAGGCCCGTTAATGACCTGCAGACTGAACAGACCGGGGGGTAACTTGTGCCGGGAACAACCAGCCAGAACGTTTAACTCCGGCCTGGAGACGGAAGAACCCCCGACTGCCACAGGCCAGCCCTGGCTGGCAACTTTCCATATCCGCCTGATGATACAGAACCCCGGAACCGGAAGACACTCATCAGATGTACTGATGGGGAAGATGTGAGAACGTACACACCACTTTGTCCAGGCCTTCGGCAACCCGTTCAGTATACTGCGAAAGTCGGTCTGTCTCAAGGCCATACCGTCCGGCCGCAGGGTA
>JAGQPV010000426.1 GCA_020426545.1 Planctomycetaceae bacterium | reverse complement strand
TGAGCCGGGGTTCTGCTCAAGCGCGAGCTGCATCCGACCCAGAATCTTCGCCGCCGAGTCCTGCGGCAGTTGTGGACTGCGAAGCAGTTGCACGCACACTCCACAGACTTTCCCTGGAGGGCAGGCCACCCAGGCCGCTTCACACAGGGGAACAGCCTCGTTCACCCGCCAGTTCTGAGCAAGAAAGGCAATGTGATCGAGTAGACGCTGCGGATCCTCTTCCGCAGCCTGCTGAAAGAGCTGCTCGGCCTCGCCGAAGATTTTTTCAGCGGCGACCGTCCGACCGATGCGATCAAGGCCCTGTGCAATGCTCGCCAAAGCATGAGCAATATGATGTCGCCCAGGCTTCTGCAGCGACTGATCCTGATCGGCGGGGGGCCCCTGCCTGACCGACGCTTTCAGACAGGAAACGGCCGCGTCATACTCTCCGGTGGCCGCCAGGTAGCGGGCTTCCAGCTCTACCGTACGGAAGCTGTCGGGCTGAACGCGTTTCAGGCTGGAGAGCCATTCCTCGACGATCCCGTCCGACTCTCCGTGGTCCAGCATCCGCCGGATTCCGTATGCCAGATGCTCCGGGGTATCTCCGTGGCCGTAGATCAGCGACAACAGCGCATCACGGCCCTGAGCCCAGTTATTCAAGCTGAGGTACAGCTGCGTAAGCAGCAACTGGTCGTCGGCAGACAGAGCATCCCGCTGATGTGCAGTCTCCAGCAGGAGAATCGCTTCCCGTCGAAAGGACAGACTGGAGCGACCGGCCAGCAGACGTGCCCTTACTTTCTGATCGGTGGCCGAATGTGGCCAGACAGAGAGATTCTCATCGACCAGAGCCAGCGCGCTGCTGTAACTCTTCCAGTCTCCCCGCGCCCCCAGAATCCTGGCCAGCGCACGCCTGGCCGACATCAATTCGGGATCAACGGGTCCGGGATCTGTGGAAATTTCCCGTGAATCCAGGATCCGCTGAAGCAGAGGAACAGCCTTCTCCGGCTCGCTCCGCTGCTGATAGAACTCGGCTGCCTGCCACAGCACACGGACATCGTCCGGCTTCTCCAGCAGTGCCTTCTCGAAATACTCTCCCGCTTCTGCGGGACGATTCAGTGCCAGCCAGCACTGCGCCAGAGTTAGAGCAACCTGGTCAGCAGGAAGCTGTTTCGCAGCCCCTCTCAGCAGTTCCGCCCCCTCATCGCTCTTTTCGCTGTCGTGAAGGAACGAAGCAAAGGCAACCCAGACTTCCGGAAGGGATGCATCGAGCTGGAGCACACGCTGAAACTCGCGGTACGCTTCCTCGTTTCGACCGGTAGAACGCAGCACCTGTGCCAGCCACAGCCGGCTCGAGACATCATCCGCATCTTCAGTCACCGTCTTTCTCGCCAGTTCGACGGCGTGATCGAATTCCTGATTGTGAAGTGAGAGTTCCGTCGCAAGGCGGCCGAAGTCGCCCTCCAGACTGAAGGCCTCCACATCCTGCAGTTTCTGAATCACCTGCTGCGCTTCTGTAAATCTTTTCTTCCGGTACAGCAGAGTCACCACCCGCCGGATGACACCTGAATCTCGCGCATTACGGGCCAGTGCCGCCAGATAATGCTCAATTGCGGACTCTTCATCGCCACGGAGCTCACTGATCTGCGCCAGCCCCAGGGGCACGCGAGGAACATTGGGGAGCTGCTGCGCAGCGGCATTGAGCAGCGTCTGGGCCTCATCCAGTCTGCTGCGATCTCCGATTCGAGCCAGCATGATTCCGAGGGCTGCGGTTGCCAGCCGACTGTAAGGCCCGTCCTGACCATCGATTCGACGCACATGCGTCAGAAATTCCTCTGCCTGGTCGCTCTCCCTGGCAGCAAGGGCCAGATCGAGTAGCCGCATCCAGTTCTGCAGACTTTCCGGAATCAGAAGACTCAGTTCCAGTCGCAGAGCCCGTGCTGTTTCGGAATCTCCAGCCTGCTCGTGCAGATCTGCGAACCCTGCCAGGAGCCGTTGCCGCTCTTCTGCAGTCCAGCTGGATTGGAGCGTCTTCTGCCAGATCTGCCTGAGCGCATCCGCCGGTTTATCAGCATCACGAAACTGGTGATCAGCCCGCAGCAGAACCAGCTGCACGCCATCCCCCAGCCGTTGTCGGGTTTCCTCAATTACGGCGGCTGCTTCAGTGTGGTTTCCCTGACGTCGCAGCAGCTCAGCTCGGGCCAGCCACAGTCGGCCTTCACCTGGCATCCTCTGGCAGGCTCGTTCGAGCAGAGTCAGCGCGTCTTCGTTCCGCTGCTGTGCCACGGCAATTTCGGCTCGCAGAATCAGGACATCCGGCAGCTTATCCGGCGAACGGGCCGCCTCATCCAGCACCCGCTGCACCGGACTCCAGTCGCGGCCCTCAGGGGCGGCTTCCAGGTTGGTTATAGTCAGCAGACGTGCAATGTTAAGAAGCACTGCGGGAGTCTGCCTCGCCTGCCGGTACTGGGCCAGTGCCTCCTCGACTCGTCCAGTAGCAGCCAGCGCTCCCGCCAGCCTCTCCCGGACATCAGATGAAGCGGGGTTGCGCTGCAGAGCCCGCCGCAGTGCCATCAGCCGCTGCTCATGACTGCCCACCTGCTCATAACAGTGAGCCAGATGCAGATCGAGCTGATCCAGCACGCCTGCAGCCGCTGCAGATTTTTCCCGAACCCGCGTCAGCATCTCAATCGCATTCAGCCAGTGGTGTTCCGTCATCTGCAGCCTGGCTTCAAAATAGTCCAGCAGCGCCGGGAGGATGTTCTGCTCGCTAAGTCGCGCCATTTCCTCGCGGGCCTCATCGACTTTCCCTCTGGCAATCAGCACTTCGATCAGCGAGAGCAGCAGCCCCGAACGATTCGACGAGTGAGTCAGCCCCTCGCGAATTCGTTGTTCCGCCATGTCCTGCCTGTCATTCAGCAGGTCAAGCTGCGCCATCGACTGATACAGACGGGAATCATCAGGAAACTGCTTCGCAGCCTCCTCCAGCTGGTTCCGCACTGTCTCCGCATGGAATACGGCGTCCACACCAACGGATTCTGACTGCGCAGCGACCAGTTCCGAGACCAGAACCAGCACGTCGGGCTCGGTGGGAGCAACCTGATACGCCCGTCTCGCATCCACCAGGGCAGACTGTAATTTGCCGTTTCGCTGGCTATAGCGGGAACGCCGTAGCAGGGCGTGATGAGAATCGGCATTCCGATTCACCATCTGGTCCATGCATTCATCGGCCTGGGCAGGCTGGTCCAGCTGATTGAGCAGAATCTCAGCCAGATCCTCATACGCAGCCACCAACTGGGGTTCCGCATCGATGGCTCGCTGGTGCGATTCTGCAGCCGCCCGGGAGTCGCCCAGGCGGCTGCGGCAGGTCCCGAGCAGATAGTGCAGTTCCGCAGTCTGCCCGGAAGATGCCAGCAGGTACTCCAGATGAGCGGCCGCGTCTTTATGGCGGCCAAGATTCATCAGCAGATCGATCAGCAGACGTCGTACCTCATAACGGGACTCATCGCGACGCAGCACGTCCTCCATGAGTTGAAAAGCGCGAAACCTGCCGGACGGAGAGCTGCTCAACCTAACCAGCAGATGGCACAAAGACGATCGCGCCTCAATATCATTCGGCATCAGTCGCAGATACTGCTCCAGAGCACTCGCTGCCTCACCCGGTTTCCCGGCCGCCTCGGCACGCTTCGACTGCTTCAGCAGCACGCCCGCCATGCGCAACACCTGCCAGTCATGCAGCGATGTCAGACCAGTCCCGGCAACGACCAGGACTGTAACCAGCAGAAACAGGAATCGCAGGTTGATCTGCCCCAGCGGGCGCAGCAGCGGGATCGGCCCCGTTTCCGCACTGTCCCCTGCTTCGAGACTGTCCGGGCTGAATGGCGGAGGATGCTGCTCAAGGACCAGCATGTCGGCAGAATCTTCTGTCTGCATATTTCATCCTATGCGGCGGTGATGGCCGCAACCGTTGCCTGTTAACCCGCCAGCCGATTGACTTCGCCACGTGTGCAACCTGACACCATAGCCCCACGCAGCCACCCGGACCAGCTCCCGGTCGGTCACCGACAGAATTCCGATATCAGACAGCAGCCAGCGTAATGCACGGTCTCCAGTATCCGTCGAGCGGGGACGGGATTCAATCTCCATTCTACGAATAGCAGAATCTCTAATTTGTCCACACAATTCCCAACTGGAAGACAGGATGAAACTGTATCTGAGGATACAGCTTTCACGGCCAGGACCTACGCCCCCCGCGACGTGCCTAAGCGGCCCGGTTGTCACACTTTCCAGGAGGAGCTAGGCAGTTTTACCCATCCCGCACCGGTTTACAATCGCCGCGACAGGGTGTTTACACTCTGTTTCTGCAGCAGTTAGCTGCCTGTCGCTTCGCCGGCTGTGTGTTGTCGAGCAACATTGCGTTTGCCACTTGCATGTTCCGCACCGAAATCTGATTGACAACGGGATATCATATCCGGACCATGAACAGTTCGGGACTCTTCACGGGTTCATGCCCGCCACAGTTTGTCGGCTGTCCTTGCTGGATAGCCAGGGGTGTACCGCCGGGATCCCCTGCTGTCTCATCAGCGCCCGGTATTCGGGGCTGGGAGCCGGAAGAGGGTATCAACCCCGAAGGTCTGCGTGGAGATCTGGTAATCCAGCGATTCGAAACCCAGACCCTGACATGGCGAACCTTGAAATGCTGCATCAGTCGGAGCCGACGTGTCGCGTGACGTGAACCCATCAACATCCCGGCGACCCTCCTCCCGGCCATGCCTGGACGATCACGCTGCGCAACAGGAGTTTGCCGAGGCCTGCGGCGCACCCGGTGGCTGGACTGTGGAAGTCTGGGAACCCGAAGAAAAGGGGCGTTTTCGGCTCAGCCATCGGGTTACTGTCAACCAGCCCTGGGTTGTGTTCGGTCGCAGTCGCCGTTGCGACGTTCCGCTCAGCCAACCGACCATCAGCGCCCGCCACGCTTATGTGCAGGCATGGAGTGGGCGGGCTCTGTGCTATGATCTCGACAGCCGAAGTGGTACGCAGCGTGATGTACTGCTTCCCTCGTCAGGCAGCGGGCCCGGCGCAGCGGAACTTGCCATCGGCAGGTACGGGGCTCGCATCCTGGCGCATTCAACCGGGCACAGCACTGGGGAACCGACACCTGGCATCGCCCGGGAGCCCTCTTCCTTCTGGCTGGAGTTCTTCAACAGAACACCAGCAGGTGCCCCTGCACAGGAGGAACAGCCACAGATCTATCGTCCCACTCGGGCGGTCACCCTGATTGGCCGCAGCCCGGCCTGCAGAATTCAACTGCAGAGCAGATCTATTTCCCGTATTCACTGCAGCCTGGTGCAAACAGCTTCCGGTGTGTGGATTGTCGATCTGCTCAGCCGGACGGGGGTGCGGGTGAATGGTCGTCTGGTCGAATTTGCCCGGCTGAATGATGGCGACCACCTGCAGATTGGCCGATTCGAAATGAACTGTCTGACAGAGAGCTCCGGTGAAGGATCTATG
>JAGQPV010000425.1 GCA_020426545.1 Planctomycetaceae bacterium | reverse complement strand
CCCGGCCGTCGTTTCCGGTTCCGGACTGCTGGCGGGGCGGGGTGCTTCCACGGGTGATTTCTCCAGTCGTGGTGCTTCCACCGGCGGCCTGACAGCAGCAGTGTCTGCCGCAGCCCCTGCAGGTTCAGCAGATGAAGAAGACACTTCGGCCGGTTCCGGCTGCGCTGGCCCGGTGGCGGCGGGCCGGGACGTCGAAATCAGTTCCAGCTCGCTCAGGTTCTGTCCCAGAGTCAGGCGGAGAACATCCGGACCGCGGGCGAATGTCACACTGCCGGGCAGCACATCGCGAACCGTCGCCTTCCGGCCGGCGTAATCCAGCGTTCCGCCCGGCCGCAGAATCATGCGGCGGTTGCTCGCCCGGTCGTACAGCCAGCCCTGCGGCTGACCATCGATCACGACGGAGGCCACCAGAAAAGTGTACCGGGCCGCATTATCAATCACGGTCACGTTCAGCTTGCGGCTGTCGGTGGCGGGCGGTTCGCTGTTGTCGCTCACCTCCAGCTGCAGCTGGAATTCTCCGGGCGAAATACTGTCGGGCGGAGTCCACGTGAGCCGGGCATTCTCCTGATCGATACTCAGGCCGGCGGGGGCGTCCACCACACGGTACCGCAAGTCGCTGTCGGCGGTTTCGGCATCCCATGCGAGCAGGTTCACCTCGAGGGTCTCCCCGATGATGACCTCCAGCGGCTTCTCACCGGCACCGGCCAGAAACTGCGGAGGGGTGTTGGCCAGTCGCACATTCACCAGCACAGTCGCTTCCGCCTGCAGCCGGGTGTCGCTGCCGTCGGCCGCGGTGGCCTCCTGCAGCGCCACGGCGGTGGCCTTGTACTCTCCGGGAGACAGATCGTCCGGCGGAGTCCAGGTGAACCGGCCCGTCGCCTGGTCGATCGTCATGCCGGGCTGGTCCGCGTCCCGCAGCTCAAACTGAACCGGCAGGCTGTCCGTCTCGAAACCTTCCGCCGTGAGAGTCACTTCCACCTGTCCGCCGGGCGTGGTCTGGCGGGTCCCGGGCGCATTCAGCCGGGGATTCAGCGGGGTCCACGGGCGGAACGGATTCAGCCGCACCAGGCTGCGGTAACCACCCGGGCCGGCAGCGGGAGTTTCCGCTTCCGCCAGTGGCAGCAGTTGGGCCACCGTTCCCGCGGAATGCGCCGCTGGCCGTGTCCCGTCCATACCCCGTTCCAGACTCCAGCGGCCATCCTCCTGAGACCGGAGCAGCATCAGCTCGCTGCCGATCCGCAATCGCATGCCGGGCGTTTGAGCCAGCACGTCGAAGGCCGCCTCCACGGGTGTCAGCATGGCCGACTCCGCGTCAGGAGTCAGCGGTTCCAGCAGGGCCGCTTCCGGGAACAGCCAGTCGCGCAGCGGCGCGGAAGCCAGGGCGAAGCCCTCCGTCAGCAGCTTGATCTGCAGCGGACGGGAAGCCCCGTCACCCGGTGCGGTAATTTCCAGCCGCACAATCTGCTGCAGCAGTTCCGCACGGTGCACGTCGAACAGAAACCGGCAGAGCTGGTCCAGCGAGGCTTCGCCTTCCAGCTGAACCTGGACGGAAGCGCCCGCTTCGCCCTGGTCGATCCGTCGTTCCGGTGTCACCTGCACTCCGCCCCAGCCGGAAGCCGCGGCCTGGTCGGTAATCCATTTCTGGTACAGCCGCTGCGCGGTCAGAGGTTCGGGAGGCAGGCTCTGTTCCGCAAACTCCCGCAGGCGGCGGGCATCGCGCAGCAGGGCCATCTGCCGGGTTTCCCGGTCATCCAGCTGCTTCCGCAGATTGCGGATGGAGGCTGTCCGCTCGGCCAGCGGGTCGAGAATCTGACTCTGCACGATGGGCCGGGCACCCCAGATGCCAATCGCCGCACAGAACAGAATCAGGAGAAGCCGTTCACGACTCTGCATGGCGATTACTCCCTGTCCGAAGTGTGGCGGCTGGTGTCTCTGCCCGGGAAGAGGTCTGCAGTGAGGTGGCCCGACGGGAGGTCCGCTGTCTGGCTGAGGAAGCGGACCGGCTGTTCTCCGGTGTTCCCGCCGCTGCGGGAGCGGCCAGTTCGGGAACGGCCAGGTCCAGCTCAAACCGCCAGGGATAACTGCCCGAGCGATCGCTGCGGCGAACGGGCTGCGGCTGAATCTGATACCCTTCGCCGGCCAGTCGCTGCTGCAGGTCTTCCACATCGGCCCGCGTGCGGGCATAGCCGGTGGCCCGCAGCCGGGCAGGGCCGGTCAACGTGCGGGGAGTCAGCAGGACGCGATCAAAATACATCTGGTCGCGGCCAGGCTGCAGCGCGGCAAACCCCGTCAGTTCGGCCAGCCAGTCCCGCCGGCGGGACAGCCAGCCATCCACTTCGCTGGCACTGCTCAGAGTCGGCGCTCCCCGTTTCAGCACGTCGTCCAGATCGCGGATTTCCCGCTCCAGAGTGGCGATCTGCCCGTCGAGTTCCTGCTGGTAGGAACTCAGCCACCACCAGCCTCCGCCCAGCAGCAGGACAGCCGCGGCCCCCACCAGCATTCGCTTCAGCCGGCGATTGTCTTTCTTCACCACCGGGCGGCGGGGGTGCAGAAAATCGACCGGCAGCGGAACCGGGCGGGCAGCCAGACTGGCGGCTCCCAGTCCCGTGGCCGCATCAATCCGTTCTCCGGCAGAACCTGCTTCGCTGTCAGAGCCTGGGGCCGCTGCCAGCACTGTGGGAACCTTCGCGGTTTTCTCCAGTTCGCGGGCCAGCCGGGTTCCCTCGCCGGAATCAGGCCCCAGCAGCACCAGGGCCGTTGCCGTCTCGAATGCCACATGCGCCGAGATCGCCGCCCGGCGGACTTCCGCCGTCAGCGAACGGGCCGTCAGCTCGGTGGAAGGTGTCTCCCGCCAGGGCAGCTGACATACGTGCGAGAACAGCAGCTGGCCCTGCTGCACCAGCAGGATTTCCGCCTGGCTGCCTTCCACGGCAACCAGAATCTTCAGCGTCTGCCTGTCAGTTCCACCCGTTCCCACGGGCTGGCCCGACGTGCACAGCAGCTGGTCCAGCCCGGCCGCCAGACAGTCGGACCCCAGCAGGGCCCGCTCCATTGTGAGATCAGCCGCCGTCAGTACGCTGCGAATCTGCTCCAGCTGGCCCACGGGGAACGAAGCCGCCAGCACCGTCTGCCCGGCGGGAGTCGGCTGCCCGCCGGATTCACCCGACTGGCCGGCGGCCGGGCCTGTCTGAAAATCGATGACCAGGCTGTCTGCCGGGGTCACCGAGCGGGATTCCACCTGCAGACGAACCAGTTCCGGCAGCTCGTTTTCGGGAACGGGAGGCACCTGCAGCGAACGGACAATCGCCGCCCGCCGGGGAACAATCACCGTGGCCTGCCGGGATTTGATGTCCCGCGCGTCCAGCATTTCCCGAATCAGCCGGCCAGCCGCTGCCGTATCGCGGTCGGGAGTCGTGCCCTCCGGCCAGTCGATCGTCAGCAGCCATTCCGGCTGGTCTGTGTTTCCGGACGACGCCGACGTCCCCACCAGCCGCAGCCGGTCGGGATGCCATACGATCCAGAGTCTGTCTGTGGTACTGGCCATGCAGAGCCATTCGGACTGAAGGAGTGCTGTGCTGTGAGGCAGGAGACGGTTGCGGATGGCAGCGGGCGGGCTGGGCTGTCTGCGAAGTTCTTACGGTCTATCGTCGTTCACTGTGCGGGCCGGGGCAAGCACCGGAACCGGATTCCACCGCGGAGCAGGCCGGTTCCGTTCTCATATTCCGGTCGTTCGGGCTGCCGGAGCCACGTGCCATGAAGGCTGTATTGAAAACTCGCCCAGCGGCTCTCTGGCGGGCCGTTCTCCCGTTGCCGCATCAGCCTCCGGGGGCCGCTTGCAGCTGGTAACCCGCTCCCAGGTGCGACAGATCACGCAGCATCAGCAGTTTGACGGGCGGTTCCGAGGCATCGAATACGGCTTCCAGCCGCACGGATGGCCCGCCCTCGTCAAAATGACCGACAATCTGCGCCCGCAGGACATCGCCCCGAGTGGTCAGGTATTTATCCAGGGTTCGCATTGTTTCCAGGTCAATCAGCCCATCGCTCACAAGCCAGCCGGTGGTGGCCCGTGAAGCAATGGCGTCCGTCAGCGGTTCACCCCCGCTGCCAATCATTTTGGCCCCCACAATGCTGCGGGCCGCTTCTTCCGTCATGCCGGGAATGCCCAGCAGAACTTCCAGCCGGGCCTGGTTGACGTTAATGCGGCCTGGAATTGAGGGATCCTGCGAGGGAGACAGCTTGTCGATCAGATCGGGCAGGGCCTGCTGCAGGGTGGCGGGATCGTTCGGCCAGGGGCTGTCCAGAATTGTCTGGCTGCCATCGACCTCGGTCTGAACCTGCCGGCCCACCAGGTCGTAGATGGAATCGATATTGTACCTCCCGCCGGCCGCCAGATTGACCCCGCCTCGGGTGACCGAACCGGAAGCCCCCATCAGCCCGCGGGCCAGCCCTTCGGCCAGCCGCTCCAGTCCCTGGGTCCCTCCGCCACCGCTGTTTCTCCCGCCACCGCCGCCATTCCGGCCACCACCACCGCTGCCGTTTCCGCTGCCGCCCCCGGAACCATCGCCCTCGTCACCATCGACTGGCCCACTGGTGCGGTAAGCCACGATAAACCGGGCCGTGTCCTCGTCGAACTGCTCCAGCAGTTCGTCGTACAGCTCGGTCAAAGTGCTGTTATTCAGCCAGATGCGGGGCGCGCCGTTCGACTGCCGGTTGCTTTCGCGGCTGTGGACCGTCAGAAAAGCCGACCAGCCCGTATCCAGCAGGCCGTCCGCGTTATCCCACGGAGGCAGCAGTTCGCCATCGTTCTCGGATGGGTCGAGCAGGCCATTGCGGTTGGCATCTTCGCCATACAGCAGCTCGCGGGTCACACCGCGAACCAGCAGCAGTTCGTCGAGCGATTCCAGCGGACCGTTCTTCGCGGCATAGGGCGAGGCCAGTCCCTGGTAATAGTCCGACTCCGCCCCGAACTCCCGCGTCTCAGTATCTTCATCGAGCCAGTCGAGAATCGAATCCGCCACCTCGTGCGTCATGGCGGGAATCTGCATCAGCAGGTTGCGTTCTTCTTCCTCTTCTTCCAGATCGAACGAGGCAATCGCGTTCAGGTTCAGCCGGCCGCTTTCATCCTGCAGGCCAAAGCGAATCTGCTGAGCCGTCGCGTCGGTCTCCACGGCAGCCACCACACTGAAGCGACCCCGCCCCCGCGCCGCGGCCGCATCCCGCATCAGCACCCCGCCGAAGACTTCCGGATCGTGGTACAGGTTCTCCTCCCGCAGTTCGGCCCGCTGCATCAGCAGGGCCGAAACATATTCCACTCCGCTGTCGGCAAACACGCGGGCTTCTGTTTCGCGGGCCGCCAGCTCTGCTGCCTGTCGCTCCACCAGCATCAGCTCGGCGAACTGATAAATTCCCAGCGTCAGCAGCAGCACCACCACCAGCACCGTCAGCAGAATGCTCCCCCGTCGCGATCCGGGTTTCCCTCCGCGCAGCGAAC
>JAGQPV010000424.1 GCA_020426545.1 Planctomycetaceae bacterium | reverse complement strand
CCCACAAACAGGTTGTGCGGCGGTGGCCCGGGCCGCGTGATGCCGGGCACGGCAATGTAGCCGGGCAGGCCGTTGCGGGGGCCATACAGGTAGGACACGATCGAGCCCAGGTTGGGCTCGCTGAACAGCTGCCCGCGGGTCACCTTGCGGCCGGAGAGCGTATACACCTGGCTGAGCAGGTGGTCGTTGCTGTCGTGCGAGTAGCTGCGGATGACGGCCATTTCCGAAGCGACCTTGGCCAGCTGCGGGCAGGCTTCCGAAAAGCGGATGCCGGGGACATTGGTGGCTGTATCGGTCAGCGTGCCGCGGATTTCTTCCGGCGCCTGCGGTTTGGGGTCAAACGTTTCCAGGTGCGGCACCCCGCCGCCCATCCACAGATAGATGACCGACTTCGCCCGTCCTTCGGGTTCGGGCAGGCGGGCCGCTTCGGCGGAAGTTCCTGTTCCGGCCAGCAGGCTGGCAGCCACCGAGAGGGAACCCACCCGCAGGACATCGCGGCGACCAGGCAGTGCCGACAGCGGACCGGCACCAGCGGCGGCGGGCAGACGGAAGGGGGATTGTTCGGCACGCATGAGTCAGCAGCTCCGGTTGAGCGCATTTGCGATTCGGAACGAGGCAGAACGAATCGACAGAGGGTGTAACAGCTTCAAATGGGAATCTGGACTTCACTCTTCGCGAGGGGCACCCCTCGCAATTGGCTGAACTACCGCAGCCTGATTCGTTCAGTGTCGCCTGAATTCCCCTGACATGTCGAAGAATTCTCCGGATATATCCACAAACAGAGTTCCGCCAGAGGAGGGAAAGAATGCGGAATCAGCGACAGTTCAAACGGAAGCTCGCGATCCATCGCTTCCGGTAGAGGCAGCTCCAGCAGATCCAGTTCATCGCAGTAGCGGAGAACAAGCTTCAGATATCTCCGCAACAGAAGCACCGCCGGAAACCTGTCCTTTCTCTTCATCCAGTCGAGCATGTCGCGTCCCTGCTTTGAGCTGTTGCAGGAACGGCACGCCCAGATCAGATTACTCGATTCGTCATTCCCATTGCTGATTCTGGGCATCAGATGATCAATCGAAAGATTGGACGTCGAACCACAGTAGCAGCAGGCCTGCGGAACCTTCATTTTGATTCGCTCGTCGTCGTAAAGCGAGCGGACCTTCATGGTCCCCTTCTTCAAGCCGTAAAACAGTCTCGTCCTGATAATATTGTGAGTTCTGTTGTACGAGCTGCAACCTTGCTGCAGGGCTGCATCCGCGCGAGCCAGGTTGGCATACGACCAGCCAAGGTGGTCGCCAACGGATTCGATTCGGGGCGTTCTACTCACTACTCATCCAGCCAGCACATTGTCCGGAAACTTCTCAAGCCAGCCCATTCACGCATGAGTCAGCAGCTCCGGTTGAGCCTGCGGAACGGGAACTCCGGGCGCGGAATCCGGGCAGGCAACGGGGATCGTTCGCCCTATTGTGATTGGTACCCGCTGATGTGACAAGTGGTTCCGCCGGAGCAGGCGGGCCGGTTTGTCCTTTGCGGCAGGGGACAGGGCGCTTATTCCGGCATTCGCAGCACCTTGCCGGGGTTCAGCAGGCCGAGCGGATCGAGTGCGCGGCGAATGTCCCGCATGGCACTCAGCGTTTCGCCGTACTGCTGCTCGAGGGCGTCCAGCTTGCCCAGCCCGATGCCATGCTCGCCGGAGCAGGTGCCGTCCAGAGCCAGGGCATCGGCCACGATGCGGGCCTGAATCCCGCGGACCTCGGCCAGTTCGGCTGCGCTGTGCGGATCAATCACAAACACCACATGAAAATTCCCGTCGCCCACATGGCCGAACAGCGGGCAGGGAATGTTCGTGTGCTGCAGATGTTCCCGCGCCCGGCGAACGCACTCGGCCAGGCGGGAAACAGGCACGCAGACATCGGTCACATAGCCGGCACCGCCCGGCCGCAGAGCCAGCGAAGCGAAGTACGCATCGTGCCGGGCCTGCCACAGCCGGTCGCGTTCGGCCTGTTCGGTGGCATGCTGCACTTCGAAGCCGCCACAGGCCGAGAAAATCCGTTCCACTTCCTCCGCCTGTTCCGCCACGGCGGCCGGGCCACCATGCAGCTCGAAGAACAGCGTCGGGCTTTCGCGGCAGCCCAGCTGCGAGTACGCATTCACCGCTGCCATCTGCACGGCATCCAGCAGTTCCATCCGCACCGGCCGCACACCGGCTGCCAGCACGTCGAGCACGGCAGCCACCGCCCGGTCTTCCTGCTCGAAGGCGCAGGTGCCGGCCACAATGGCGCGGGGTAACCGGCTCAGCCGCAAAGTGACTTCCGTGATAATCGCCAGTGTTCCTTCCGAACCAACCAGCAGCCGCGTCAGGTCGTATCCCGCAGACGATTTGCCCGCCCGTGTGCCGGTTCGCAGAATGCGGCCATCGGCGAGGACGGCCGTCAGGCCCAGCACATTGTCCCGCATCGTGCCGTAACCCACTGCGGCGCTGCCCGAAGCACAGGTGGCCGCCATCCCGCCCAGCGAGGCATCGGCTCCCGGGTCGACCGGGAAGAACAGTCCCGTCTGCTGCTCCAGCAGGGCGGCGTTCAGCTGCTTGCGGGTCACGCCGGCTTCGACCACGGCGTCCCGGTCCTGCGGGTGAATGGCCGTGATGCGGTTCATACGGCACAGGTCGAGGCAGACACCGCCCGAGGTGGCGATCACACCGCCTTCCACAGCTGTGCCGGTTCCGCGGGGAATAATCGTCATCCGGGCGTCATGGCAGATGGCGGCAATCGCGGAGACTTCCTCCGTCGATTCCGGAAAGACCACGACATCCGGTGGTGGCCCGCTGTGCCACGAAGCATCGCCCGCCCGGGCTTCCCGGACGGCCGCTTCGCGGGAGCAGCGATCACCCAGCAGGGTGCATAATCGTTCCAGAGCGTTTTCCCGGCAGTCGGCCCTGCTCATGAATGTGTTCTCCGCCGAGGGGCAGTCCCGCAGTTCGTGTCAGATGGCGGTCCGGCCTGCATAGTAATCTGCGGGGACGACGCCGGAAATGGCAGACTGGGTTAACTGCGGCCGATGTAATCGCGACTGAACTGCAGTTTAAATAGCGGCCTGTACACAGGAATTCCCCGGTGGCGTGTTCAGCCGATCCGCCATGGAATGTGCGACCCTGGCGATTGTGATGATTATACCGTCAGCCCAGATTAGCGAGTCTTCCAGACTGCCGATTTTTCCACAAGGGCTGAAGTCTGCGTGTCCTACTCTTAGGGCGTCGACCGGAACACTTCGGCAATAACTCCGGCATTTTCGAGTTCGGGGGGATGAGATCTCTTTGCAACTGGTCCCGGGCCGCTGGATAATGAACGGCCGGAACCGGGCAGTAGAGACGCCGACGACCTTTCGGTCAGTCTGTCTGTGAACGCGCATCCACGAAGAGGGGGATTGAAACCGATGAAAACCGCATTTGCCGGAGCAGCTGCCGTAACGCTGCTCCTGTCCGCTGCTGTGGCGGAAGCCGGTTACTGCGGGGCCGCGAATTATCGCTGTTGCCCGCCGGTAGCCTGCCAGCCGACGGCCTGTTATACGGCCTGCCGTGTTGAACGGGAAACACGGTATGCCGACGTGCAGGAGACAGTCTACGAGCCGCAGGAATATACGGTGAACCGCACCGTGTACGAAACGGCTTACGATGACCAGCAGGTGACCTGCTACCGTAATGTTGTGGAAACTCAGTACCGCGAGCAGCAGTACACGGTTTCCCGTCCTGTTTATGAAACCAGCGTCCGTGAGGAAACTTATCAGACGCGTCGCCCGGTTTATGAAACGAAGTACCGGGAATGTAATTACACGGTTTCCCGCCCGGTGTGGGAAGACCACGTTCGCGAGTGCCGTCGCACGGTCATGCGGCCCGTGACGGAAACCATCGAACGGGAATGCCGTTACACGGTGATGAAGCAAGTCACCGAAACGGTGATGCAGGAGCGGTGCCACACCGTCATGCGGCCCGTCACCACTTACCGCAACGTCACCCGGGACTGCGGCAGCTGGACAGTCCAGCGGCAGTATCATCCCGGCCCGGTTGTGCCGCGTGTGGTGTGCGGTCCCTGTGGTCCGCAGGTCTGCATGACCCGCTGCCCCGGCTTCACCACCTGCCGTCGCGTGTGGTGCCCGAAGGTCGTGACACAGCAGGTGCCCTGCACCACGTATCGGCCGCAGGTCGTGCGTCAGCAGTGCCCGGTTCAGGTCTGCCGCTATGTGCCGCAGCAGATCGTGAAGAAGATTCCGGTTCAGGTGTGCAAGTACGTGCCGGAAGAAGTTGTGACGAAGGTGCCTTACCGCACCTGCCGTTACGTCCAGGAAACCCGCACACAGCGGATTCCCTACCGGACCTGCAACTGGGTGGTGGAAAACCACGTCCGCAAGATTCCCGTGCAGACCTGCCGCTACGTGCAGGAAACGAAGACCTGCCGGGTGCCCTACTGCGTGACGAAGAAAGTGCCCTACACGGTGACTCAGCGGGTGGCCCGCTGCGTGCCGAAGACCGTGACCGAAACCTGCACCCGGATGGTGGCCCGCTGCGTGACCCGCAAGGTCGCGTATGAAGTCTGCCGCATGGTTCCGCAGACGGTCTGCCAGCCCACCTGCGTGGGTGGCTGCAGCACCGGTGGCTGTGCTGATGGTTCCTGTGGCTATGCTCCTTCCGGAGCCGAGCCGCACGAGAGCAATCGGCCCCTCCAGCCGGAACCGGCGGAAGAACCGCAGCCCGAAGCGGCCGCGGACAACATCTCCGCCTGAGTAGAACCTGATTTCCGGAGGGAACTTCTTCGGAACCAGCCAGAGGGCCCGGTTCAGAGGAAAGGGAACTGTCCAGCGGTTTCGCATCGCCGTCCCTTTCCCGCCTGAACCTGGTCAGCAGTTCTGGCATTATCAGCGAATCGACGCCGGTCATCAGCAGATGGCCGGCGTCTTTGTGTTCCGCGGGGGTGTGATTTCGACGCTGTTCTCTGCAGCAGGGCGGGGCACGGCACCGAAGCGTCAGCCGTGGGTATCCAGTTCGTCGCTGCCTCCGGGGGCGAAGGACATCCCGGAACTGGGGAACCGGGACCATGCCGGAATCTGCTGGCCGGTCTCCGCGGGACTGTCCGCAGGAAAGCTGTTGTCCCGCAGGTTCTGATTCGTGCCGGCGTGCGATGGCAGTGCCGGCCAGCTGGCCGGCAGACTGGCTCTGCCGGACAGATCGCCCCGAGGGAGGCTGGCTTCCGGATTCCCGGACTCAAACGGGTCGGGCGTGGTCGGCCTGGTCCTGTTCTGTTCGGGACGAATCAGCCGGGCGGGTGCTGCCGCCGGACGGGATGGCGTTTCTTCCGGCACGATCGACCACTGGGCATTCGGCGAACGGTCGTTTCTGTTCGTACGGTCTGCTGGCCGGCGGGCGGAGTCCGCCTCATCGGGTGACTGTTCCCGGCGGGCCGTGGTTTCGTTGTTGCTCGCCGTCATGCGGACAACGGGCAGCGTCA